>JAKLIL010000135.1 GCA_022709625.1 Verrucomicrobiota bacterium | reverse complement strand
CACCCGCGATCCGCGCATGAAAGAACGCAAGAAGCCCGGCCAGCCCGGCGCCCGCCGCCGCTTCCAGTTCTCCAAACGCTAGGCCTTCCGGCTGCGCGCAACCCCGGACGCCTCGGCGTTCCGGGGTTTTTTCTTTCCCCACCTATCATTCTTCCATCTTAATCTTAATCCTGCTCCTAATCTTAATCATAATCCCTCCCACGCCCCACCCCGTTCTTGCCTTCATCCCGGCAATCCCATTATCTTGCCTCCCATGCCCCCCGCCTTCGACCACGAAAAGCTGAACGTCTGCCAAGAAGCCATTCGCTTCGTGGCTTGGGTCGAGACCGTGCTGGAAACTCTTCCCAAAACCCTGGCGGTTCGCTCCCAATTGGACCGCGCTGCGACGTCCATTCCGTTGAATATCGCGGAGGGCAACGGCAAATATACGGCTCCCGACCGCTGCCGATTCTTCGATATCGCCCGCGGGTCGGCCCTGGAATGCGCGGCTTGCCTCGACGTTCTGGCCACCCGGAAACAAATCCAGAACGCCGACGCCGGCAAAGCCATGCTGGTCCGCATCGTGTCCATGCTGGTCGGCTTGATCAAAAGCAACTCGGACGTCCGGGTGCATGAAGGGGCGAGCCATTACGGAGACGCTTTCGTGGCGCCTGGCACGGAATGAGGGCGGGAATGGGGACGGGATTGGGATTAGGGAAAAGATTGAGAGTAAGAGTAAGATTAAGATTATGAGCAAGAGTAAGAGTATGAGTAAGGGGACGATGAGGGGAAAAAGAACCTTGAAATTTACCGCCGCCGCCACGTTGCCCGCCGGATTTCGCGCGGCTGGCATCGTCGCCGGCCTGAAGAAGAGCGGCAGGCCCGACATGGCCATGTTCTTTTCCGAGCGGCCCGCCGCCGTGGCTGGCACCTTCACGACCAACCAGGTCAAGGCCGCAACGGTCCGCCTCGACGCCGGCCGCGTTGCGTCCGTCGGCATCGCCCGCGGCATCGTCGTCAACAGCGGCCAGGCCAACGCCTGTACGGGCAAAAACGGATTGCGCGATGCCCAGGCCATGGCCGCCCACGCCGCCCGGCAGTTCGGCGTGCCCGCTGACCATTTCCTGGTGTGCTCCACCGGGCGCATCGGCGTGCCCCTGCGCATGGACCTGATTCTGCCCGGCATCGAAAAACTGGCCCAAGCCGTCCGTCCCGCCGGAGGCGAATCCGCCGCGCGCGGCATCATGACCACCGATACCCGGCCCAAGCGTTTCACGACCACTTTCGCGGTCGATGGCCGCACCTGCCGCGTGACCGGCATCGCCAAGGGCGCGGGCATGATCCAGCCCTGCATGGCCACCATGCTTGCCTTCCTGCTCACCGATGCGAAGGTCGCGCGCCGCGCCATGCAAAAGGCCCTCAAGGCCGCCGTGGACAAATCCTTCAACCGCATCACGGTCGACGCCGACCAAAGCACCAACGACACCGTCTTGATGCTGGCCAACGGCTGCGCCGGCAACAACGCCCTCCAGCCCGGCCATCGGGATTGGCCGGCCTTCGTCGCCGCCCTCGAAGGCGTGACCTTCCGGCTCGCCATGGAAATGGTGCGCGACGGCGAAGGGGCGCAGAAAATGGTCGCGGTCCGGGTTCAGGGCGCCCGCACGCCCGCCGACGCCGAAGCCGCCGCGCGCTCCGTCGCCAATTCCTTCCTCGTCAAAACCTCGTGGGTCGGCACCTATCCCAACTGGGGCCGCATCATGGATGCCCTCGGTTATTCCCCCGCCCAGGTCGACGAGACCAAGGTCGAAATGCGCTACGGCAACCTGCTCGCCGTGAAAAACGGCCTCAAGGCCGGTGCATCGATAGAACAATTGTCCAAGGTCGCTGCCCGGAAGGAATTTGCCATTACCATCGATCTCCACCTCGGCCGCCACGCCGCCACCGTCTATTCCTGCGACTGCACCGAAGAATACGTCAAAATCAACAAGTAGGCGGAGCGGTTCAAGGTTGCAGGTTCAAGGTTTTGTCATGTTGAGCGCAGGCGCGCAGCGTCGAAGTCGAAACATCTCGACCTCGACCCCGTGGCACGCCGACAGGACAAAGCCCAGATCCCTCGACCGGCTCGGGATGACTGGACACTTGAGCATCGGCCATTGAATATGGGACGTTGAGTTTTCCTGATTTTTCTTTTCCCCGCCGCCCGGGCGACGGATAATGCGCCCTCAACCATGAAACAGGCCATCCAGAAAGCCAGCGTCCTGATTGAAGCCCTGCCGCACATCCAGCGGTTCCGGGGCGACGTCGTCGTCGTCAAGTTCGGCGGCTCGGCCATGGACGACCCCGCGGTCGTGCGGGACATTCTCGAGGACGTGGCCTTCATGAGCTGCGTCGGCATGCGGCCCGTCATCGTCCACGGCGGCGGCAAGGCGATCAACGCCCGCCTGAAGGAAAAGGGCCTGGCGGCCACGTTCGTGAAGGGCCTGCGGGTCACCGATGCGGCCACCATGGCGGTCGTCGAGCAGGTCCTCAACCGGGAGGTCAACCCCGAGCTGGTCGCGATCCTCAACGGCTTCGGCTGCAAGGCGCGCGGCATCCACGGCGAGGACATCGTCGCCGTCCGGAAGCATGCCGCCGCGGATCCCGACACCGGCGCAGTCCTCGACTGGGGCCTCGTCGGCGAGATCGTCGGCGTCGACGTCGAGCCGATCAAGGCCTACCTCGCAGCCGACATCACCCCCGTCATCACGCCGCTGGGCGCGGACGCCGCGCGCCAGATCCACAACGTCAACGCGGACGCCGCCGCCGCCGGCCTCGCCGAGCGGCTGCAGGCGCGCAAGCTCGTGTTCCTCTCCGACGTCCCCGGACTGCTGGCCGATCCCAAGGACCGCCAATCGCTCATGAGCACGCTCCGTCTCTCCGAAGTGGAAGACCTCATTGCGCGCGGCGTCATCGGCGGCGGCATGCTGCCCAAGATCGGCGGCGCCCTCAAGGCCCTGAAGGCCGGCGTGCGCAAGACCCACGTCATCGACGCGGCCCTGCCGCATTCCCTGCTCCTCGAACTGTTCACCGACCAAGGCGTCGGTACGGAGATCATCAATGACGCCACCTAGCCCCAAGGAATTGTTCCACCAATACGTCATGCCCACCTACGCGCCCGGGCTCGTCCTCGTGCGCGGCCAGGGCGTCTCCGTCTGGGACGACGCCGGCAAGGAGTATCTCGACTTCATGGCCGGCATCGCCGTCTGCAACGTGGGCCACTGCCATCCGGCGGTCGTCGCCGCCGTCCGCCGGCAAGTCGGCATCCTGATGCACTGCTCCAACCTGTTCCACAACGAACTCCAGCCTCGGCTGGCGCGGAAGATTTCCGAAATCTCCCTCGGCGGCAAGGTGTTCTTCTGCAACTCCGGCGCCGAGGCCAACGAATGCCTCTTCAAGCTCGCGCGCAAGTGGGGCTCGATGGACGGCCGCTTTGAAATTATCACGATGAAGAACTCGTTCCACGGCCGGACCCTCGCCACGATGACCGCCACGGGCCAAACGAAGTACCAGAAGGGCTTCGAGCCCCTCGTGCCCGGCTTTGCCTACGCGGAATTCAACGACCTGGAATCCGTCCGGACCGCGCTCACGCCCGCGACCGTCGCCATCCTGTGCGAGGCCGTGCAGGGCGAAGGCGGCATCGTCCCCGCCACGCCCGAATTCATGACGGGCCTGCGCGCGCTCTGCGACGAAAGGAAAATCCTGCTCTTTTTCGACGAAGTCCAGGCCGGCATTGGCCGCACCGGCAACTGGTTCGGCTACCAGAACTACGGCATCCGGCCCGACGGCATTTCCATGGCCAAGGCCCTCGGCGGCGGCTTCCCCATCGGCGCCGCCGCGGTCGCGCCCGAACTCTCCGACGTCTTCCAGCCCGGCAACCACGCCAGCACCTTCGGCGGCACGCCGCTGGCCTGCGCCGCGGCCCTCGCCACGCTGGAGGCCATCGAAAAGGAGGGCCTGCTCGCCAACGCCGTCCGGATGGGCAACCGCCTCATGGACGGCTTGCGGAAACTCGCCCAAAAGCACGCGGGCATAACCACCGTGCGCGGCATTGGCCTGATGGTCGGGGCGGTGCTCGACATTCCCGCCAAGCCCGTCGAAGCCAAGCTGCGCGAGAACGGCCTGCTGTGCATCGCCACGGGCGACCACGTCCTGCGGTTCGTCCCGCCCCTCGTCGTTTCCGCCGCGCAAATCGACCAGGCCCTCGCCATCCTCGACCGCGCGCTCTAGCCGCCCCCGCCGCGGAATCCAGCGGCCCGGACTTTTTCCACGCCATGGAAAATTTTTTACGTACCATGGAAAATTTTACGTACCATGGAAAATTTCGGCCCGTTTTTTCCACGGTATGGAAAACTTTCGGGACGATTTTCCACGCCATGGAAAACCGGGCCCGCCGGCAGGCGCCATTCAACCAACGAGCTTCCCGTCCGCCAGCGCGAGCCGGTGGTCGCAGCGGGCGGCCAGCGCGAGGTTGTGGGTAGTCAGCACCAGGGCGACGCCGTCCGCGCGCACCGCGTTCCGGAACAGATCGAAGATGGCTTCGCCGGTATGGCTGTCCAGGTTCCCGGTGGGTTCGTCGGCGATCAGTACCCGCGGCTTGACCGCCAGCGCCCGGCCGATGGCGACGCGCTGCATCTGGCCACCCGACAATTCGCGCGGCAGGTGCCGGGCGCGGTCGGCCAGGCCGACGGCCTCCAGTACGCGCGCGATTTCCGCCGGTTCCGCCTTGCGCCCCAGGAACAGCAGCGGCAAGGCGACGTTCTCGGCCACGGTCAGCGTGGGAATCAGGTGGAACTGCTGGAACACGTAGCCGAGCATTCCCCGCCGCACCCGCACCAGTTCATGCTCGGAAAGCTCGTCCACCCGCCGCCCGCCGATCGTCAGTTCGCCCGACGTCGGCGCGTCGAGGGCCGAGAGCAGGTTGATGAGCGTGGTCTTGCCCGACCCCGACGGCCCAAGGATGCACACCGCTTCGCCTGCGCGCACGTCGACGTCTACGCCGTCGAGCGCGCGCACGGTTTCGCTGCCGCGGCGATAATGCCGGCGGAGGTTCCGGCCGGAAATCAGGATTTCCTGCGCCATGGTCATTCTCCGCTCCGGATGGCTTCCACCGGCCGAAGCGCGGCGGCCCGCCCGGCGGGCCAGACGCCGGCGAGCAATCCCAGCAGCACGGCCCCAAGGATGGCGGCGAACAGGAGTCCGGGCGCGATGCGTACCAGCGGCTGCGTGACGCCGATGTTCAGCAAATGGCGCAGCGCGGCGTCGGTCAGCCGCGCCCCGCCGGCGGCCAGCAAGCTGCCGGGGACGGCGCCGGCCAGGCTCACCAGCAGCGTCTCCAGCCAGACCAGGCGGAAAATCTGCGCGCGGTCCGCGCCGACCGCCTTCAGCACGCCGAGCTCGCCGGTGCGTTCGTGCACGCTCATCAGGATGGCGTTCACCACGCCGATGACGGCCACCAGCACCGCGATGACGGCCACCGCTGCCACCATCGTCTGCGCCGTCCCCACCAGCGAAACCAGCGCGCCCTTCACCTGCTCGAGGCTGACCACCTGCACCTCGGAAATCGACATCCAGCGGCCCTCGAACGCGCGCATCCGGATGCCGTTGAATTCCTTCAGCTTGATGCCGATGATCGTCAGCTCGCCCGCGCGCCCGAACATTTTCTGGGCGACGCGCAACGGCAGGAA
>JAKLIL010000134.1 GCA_022709625.1 Verrucomicrobiota bacterium | reverse complement strand
TCGGTCGCACGTCCGTGGCGGCCGAAGCTCCCCAGGGTTCGAAGGTCTATTTCTGGGATACTGTCGGGCAGGTTTGGGGCGGCGGCGCCAAGGGCATCAAAGGTTGGGCAGCGGCAGAATCGAACAAGGTTATCGCGGCGGGCGAAGGCTTCTTCCTCAAAGGCCCCGGCACCGTAGCGGAAGTGACCATTACCGGCGAGGTTCCGGATGATCCCACCATCGCTCGTTCCTTCCCCGGCGGCGGCACGGCCTTGGGCAGCTTGGCCAACGCTTATCCCGTGGACTTCAAGTTCGGCGAATCTGACCTGGCCAAAAACGCCACGCAAGGTTCAAAGGTCTACTTCTGGGACGAGGTCGGACAGGTTTGGGGCGGTGGTGCCAAGGGCATCAAAGGTTGGGCATCGGCAGAATCCAACAAAGTCGTGGCGGCCGGCGAAGGTTTCTTCTTGAAGGAAGCCGGTACGGTGACATCTTGGACAAACACCAAGCCCTACACTTGGCCCTAATCAGAACCTAAAAGAAACCATTTAAAAAAGAACAATAGGAGAATTGCATAATGAAAAAGTTGCTGGTGGCTCTTTGCGCCTTGGCCGTGGCGGCCACATTTGCCAGCGCGGGTGTTGCGGTCAATTGGACTACCCAAAACTGGGGCGAGTATCATGGTGGAAGCGGTGATGGAAGCGGTACCGCCATTGCCGCAAACAACAGCGTGTTGTGGCAGTTGATCTTTGCGGGCGCCGATGGCGTTGCCAATACGGTTCAGCAGGGCCAACCTGTCCCCGCGGATCCCTCCAACCATTATCTTGCAACCGGCAGCGATGATTCTATCGTCGCCGAACGCGTCATCCCCCAAGGTGGCGGAACGGCAGCCGATGGCACGGTGTGGGACGCGTGGCTTTCCCGGCAACCAGGAGAACTCCCCGTTTATTCGACCCTGACGTGGACCCAAGGAGAGGGTTCCGTTTATCAGCGCGTGTTCGAATTCGCGACGCCCATCAACGGCACGTATTATTTCGAAACTCAACCGCTGACGCTCAACACGGCTTGGGCGGGTGAAGGCGCACCCAGTCAGGATTTCTTTGTAGATCCTGCGGACGGCGGTATGGTGCCGAACCGGCAGGTCTACATCATTCCCGAGCCGGCGACGATGGGCGTGCTGGGCCTTGGCGCCTTGGCGATGGTGCTCCGTCGCAAGTTCCGCAAGTAATCCTTTCCAAAGGATGAACCGAAAGAGCGGCCGCAAGGCCGCTCTTTTTTCGTCTTGCTATGTCGAACTCCGGCGGTTTTTTCGGCTCGGTTGTAGGTGCGCCCGCTGGGCGCGCCGGATCAAGGGAAGCCTTTCCGGTTTCCCGCAGATGCCGAACCTGGGCGGACCGGGTCGGAGGGCGTGATCGGTGCCGGTCGGCATTGTAGGCCCGGGCGTTGACCGGGCTGGCTTGGAATGGCCACCTCAACGCGGTGGCCTACAAAGACGGGGGACAATCGGATCCGAGCCGCGCCAGCCGCAGCGGGCTGGCCTACAAAATCAACGCGGACCCCATCCTCACGGTTCGGCTTCGGACTCGGCGGCGGAATGGAGGGGAAAATCGAGCAGTTTCTTGGGCTTGGCGAAGGCGTCCTGCAGGATTTGTCCGGCAAAGACGTGGAGCGTGTAGCCGTAGAACGAGTTCGACTGGCCCGTTTCGCGCGCTTCCTGGGAGCGGAGCCCGCGGGGCACGATGTAGGTGGCGTTGAGCGGCACTTCGCGGCGATCGGCAAAGGCGATGCCCAGGGCCATGGGCGACGGCGAGACGATGGCGCGGGTGGGAAGGATGCGGCCGTCGGGGGAGGAATCGTAGAAGGTTATATACACCTGGATGGAGGAATTCCGGATGGCCGCCGTGTCGGCCGCGGCTTCCAGCGAGACGTTCAACACGCGCATTTCGGCGACGTCGGCATCCCCGGGCATTTTCTGGAGCATGGGCTCAACGAAGCGAATTTGGCGGGGAAGGGTCGTCAGGTCGGCGGGTTGGGGTGTCTGGAGAATTCGGGATTGGCTCGCCAGGAGGCGATCGAGGCGCAGGCTTTCCTCCTTGGCCTGGGCGTATTCCGGCGAGTCCACCGGCGCAAGGCCCTGGAGTTGCATCCAGCGTTGGCGGGCGGCGTCGAGGTCGCCGCGGGCTTCGAGCAGGCGGGCGTGTTCGACGTAGGCCGGCAGAAACCCCGGAACGCTTTGGTGAATCTGGTTCAGCAGCCGGCCGGCCTTGGCGTAGTCGGCAAACTGGATGGCGGCAATGGATTCGGCCAGCGTGCGCCGGGCCTGCTCAAGCGGGGAATCGGCCGGAACGGCGGCTGGGCGGGCCGTCTCGGTCGCATTGGTGTCCGCGGGCGCGAAGTCCGCCTCTTGGAGCACTTCGACGATGGCGGGGGGCGCTCCCGTGCTGGCGGCGACCGGAGCGGCTTGGCCGGAAGGGGGGGGCGCAGGGAGATCGGGCGTACTCATGCCGGGGAGCGTGACCACCGACGGCGGCGCCGGAGGTTTGCCCTCGACCCGCGCCGTTCCGTTGGTGTCCTGTGCGCGGGCCGCGCGGAAGGTTTCGGCAAAGGCACGGTCGCGCGCTTCGGTTTCAGGGCGGATCAGCAGTTGGGGCCCGTCCGCCGCCAAAACCAACAGGCCCGCTTCGATAACGAGGGCGGCCGCGACAATCAGCCAGGTCGCCGGCTGCAAGACCCCCGGGCTGGGACGGAACCGGGAGTGCGGGGCAATGATGTCCTGGAACTGGAGGCGGGTGTGGCCCAGAACCAGCAGGTCGTTGTGGGCGAGCCGGACCGAACCCGCGACGGGCTGGCCGTTGCGTTCGACCGGACGTTGGGGGTCGAGGCCGGAGAGATAGACGCCGGTGCCGAGTTCCTCGAAGCGGGCGTGCCGCGGGGCCAGCCGATCGTCGTCGAGGAGGCGCAGATGGCATTCCGGATCGCGTCCCACCAAGGTGGCGGCTTGGCGGATCACGAGGCGTTTGCCTTCATGCGGGCCCGAAAGAAAAACCAGCCTATACATGCCGTATGCCAGTCTGCGGGATGGGGGAGGGGAAGGCAATTCCGAATTCGGACCGTCGTGGGATCGTCAATTCCGGCAGAACGCCCGGGCGCCTTTGCGATTCGATGAATTCGCGGGTCGGATTGAGCGCAGGCGCGCAGCGCCGGAGTCGGTATATCCAGGCCAACCCCGATGCCAGCCTGCGGGACCAGACCGAGATCCCTCGACCCGCCTTCGCGCGAGGCTACGGCGGGCAGGCCACGCTCGGGACAACACCCACTTGGGGCCATGTCCTTGTTTGGCAAAGCTTGCGCCGATCCGCAACTGCGCCCAGACCGCCCCCTGCCGGCGCGAAATCAATTGCTTGGGATGGTAAGCGGGGATAATATAAAGGATCGAATCATGGCAGGAACGCACTAGGCATGGATGCTTCGTGGATCACCGGCGTTTGCGCGCGGCGGAACCGTCTGGAATGGACGGTCTTGCGGCGCGTGAAAGACGCGTGGGAGATCTTCGGCCACGGGGCGGCCGAGACGCCGCCGGCGGCGGGCGGCGCCGGCTGGATTTCGGGGGCGGATCTGAAACCGCACCTGAAGCATTTCAAGGGCAAGATTGCCGTGGCTTTGGCGACCGACCGCGCGTTGCTGCGGGTGGCGCTGCTGCCGAGCACCGAGGCGGAAGAATTGCGCGGCATGGCCGAGCTGCAGACGGACAAGTTCTCGCCGTTTCCGGTCGAAACGGTGGCCGCCGGAACGGAGGTGCTGGCCGCCGCGGGCAATTCCTCGCTGGTGGCGATGGCCGTCGTGCGCCGCGAGGACGTGGAGGCCGTTGGCCAGGCTTTTCAGGATGTCGGCGCATTGCCGGACGCCGTAGACGTGGCGGCGTTGGGCTGGTGGTGGACGCTGAAGCGCGCGGGACAAGTGCCGGCGCACGGGTCGCAGATCTTCATGCGCGCCGCGGCCGGTTCCCTGGATTTGGCGGTGGCGCGGGACGGATCGCCGCTGCTGTTCCGTTCGCTGCCGGTTGCGCCGGCCGCGGAGGCCGGGGCGGCGGCGGAGCTGGACGACTGGACCGCCGGCTGCGCGGAGGAAGTGGCGGATTCGCTGACGGCGCTGGAAACCGAGTGGGGGGGCACCGGCGCACCCACCTTGCACGTCTTCCACGACGAGACGTTGCCCGCCGGCCAAGCCGAAGCGCTGCGTCAGGCGCTGGGGCTGGAAACCTTCTTCGCCCACCCGCTGGCGGAATTGCCGCCGGTTTCGGAGGGCGTGGCGCGGCGGCTCGCGGATCCGGCCCGGCCTTTGGCGATGGATTTGGCGCCCGATTCGTGGCGCGCGGCGGACGCCGCGCGCCGCAGCCGACGCCACCTGTTGCGGTCGGCGACGGTCTTTTTCGCCGTCTGGCTTCTGGGCATCGGCGTCTTTTGGACGCTGCTCAACGTCCAGCGCGGGCGCCTGACGCGCCTGCAGGCGGAAGTGGAGGACATGGAAGGCCCGGCCATGGAGGTGCGGCGCTTGCGGGCCAAGTCGCTGGAATTCGCCCTGTTCGCCGATCGTTCCGCGTCGGCGCTGGAGTGCCTGCGCACGGTCTCGGAAGTCTTGCCGCCGGGCATGGATTTGACGTCGTTCGCGTACCGCAAAGGCGCCACGTTGGCGTTGCGGGGCGAGGCGGAAACGCCCGACAAGGTCTACGGCTTCATCCAGGCCTTGGAGCAAACGGAGCGGTTTCCCGAAGTGAAGTTCGAGGGCGTCAGCACGCGCAACACGCCCCAGGGCGCGCGGTCCCAGTTCGGCGTAACCATTCGCTTGCCGGGCGGCGGAGAGGAGCAGCCGTGAAAATCGCCCCGCGCGAAATGAACCTGCTGTTCCTCGCCGTGGCGGTGGTGGTGCTGGCGCTGACGTATCTGGCACTCGAGCCCAAGTTCAAGGAATGGGCCGAGTTCCGGGCCCGGCGCGAAGACTTGCTGGCCCGCCGGGACCAGGCCGCGCGGTTGCTGGCGAGCCGGGCCGAGGTGGAGGCGCGCCTGGCCGAATTCCGCGACACGCTGCCGGTCTTTCCCGCCGGCAAAAAGGCCGAAGCCGAATTGCTGCTGGCCCTGGAAAAAAACCTGCAGGGCTTGACCCTCACGCGCAGCGAAGCGGAGCCCGAGCGCCAAGCGGGCGACTTGTACGAAACCGCCATTACCTGCTATTGGGAAGGCGATCTGGAGTCGCTGGTGAAATTCCTCCATGCCCAGCAAGCGCAGGGCGCGGTGTCGGACGTGCGCCAGTTGTCGGTCCAGCCCGCGAGCGGGCAGGGCGCGCCGGCGGGCCGCCTGAAAGGAACGTTTACGATGGATTACGCCTATCGCCGGGAGTCCGGCGCAACGGAGAGCACGCCCGCGCCCGCCGGTCCGGAGCCGGCGCCGGCGGCGGGACAACCCTAACGGACCGACCATGACGCCCATCCGCACTTCCCCTGCCACCCGGTTCCTGTGTTGGCTGCTGGCCGTGGCCTTCATGCTGGCCCCGTTGCCGGCGCCCTCGTGGGCGCAGGAAGAATCGCCCGCGCCGGAACTCGCTCCCGCGCCCACGACGGAGGTCCCCGACGTCCAGCCGCCGGAAAGCCCGGCGCCGGCTCCCGAAACCGGGTCCGAGCCCGCGCCGGAAGCCGTGGCCGCTCCGCCAACCGAGACCTTGCCGCCGGGCGCCGAGGCCTTTCGCGCCCGCGTCCTCCAGCGGGCGCGC
>JAKLIL010000133.1 GCA_022709625.1 Verrucomicrobiota bacterium | reverse complement strand
CGAACTGTCGGCGTCGAGTTCGTCCTCGAGGCAGCCGCTGTAGCTGTCGTAGAGCCCCGCCCCGCTGAAACTCTCGGCGTCCTCGACGTTGGTCGAACTGCGGAAACGGATTTTCCGGCCGCTGAAGCCGGCCTGCTGCAAGGCGCCCAGAATTTGGGCGCGTTGGTCGGCGTCGAAGTCCGCCACGTCGGTGAACAGGGTCTGGACGGCCGCCAAAATGGTGCGCAGGGAATTCACGTCGGGCGGATAGACGTAGTTTCCCAGCCGCGCCTGGATCGTCGCGCCCAGGGTCTGCCCGCCGGGCAGGGTTTGGGCCAGATAGGCGTCCCACAGGTCGAACGTGAACGCGATCACGGGCTCGGGCGTATCGTCCGGCAGGCTGCGGCGGAGAAACCCGAAATTCGCCGCCTTGCCGCCGACGTAGCGGATGTCCGCCGGAGTCAACGGATCGACGGGCAAGCTGTTCGTGCCGACCAGCGTCTTGGGCACGATGTCGAGCGCTCCGCCTTTCTTGCTGTCGAGGATTTCCTGGCGGCGTTCGGGAGTGAGCAGGCCGGTCGTGTCGGTGAGGGTAATTTGGCACGCACCGTTGGTTTCCTCGACGACGAGGAGCACTTCCTTTCCGTACAGGCTGGCGATTTCCGCCTGCAGTCCCGCGCCGTTGGCATAGGCAAACGGCAGTGCCAGCGAACGCGCCAGGAGCGCGACGTGGGAATTGGGCGTGGCCGGCTGCAGGGCCAGATAGCCGGCGAGCACCGGCAACTCGGCCGGCACGTAGTCCGTGACCAAAATATCCATCATGCCCAGTCGTCCGTCGGTCAACGCGGCGACGACTTCGGCGCCCGGCACGAACGTCAGCTTGCCGAACGCCCAGCCCAGGGCATACCCGGCGTTTTCGCTGGCCCAGCGCGCCAGCGAATCCAACGCGATGCCGCGCGCGGCAAGCTGCGCCGCTCCGGCTTCGGCCGCGGCGCGTTGCTCGGCCGAAGGAATGTAGAAGGTGCGCCAGCCCTCCTCCAAAACGAGACGCCGTTGCACCGCCTCGATCCAGTCCGCCGTCTTCGCGATGGGGAACGGCTCCGCGCCGACGATTTCGATGCCGACTTCGCGCACCTGGGGATCGGGCGCGCGCAGGACCGCCCCAATGGCCATGCGCTGGTTGGCGTTGGCATAGAGCGCCTGCGCGTCGTATTGCATGACGCTCATGCCGGCATATCCCGGCAAGCGGGCCACGGCGAAATGATAGTGGTACGGCCACGTCGCCGAGTCCTGGAAATAGACGCGATCCGGCTGGGCCAGCAGGATCGTGAACTTCGCAAAACGGATCGCCGCGAGTCCGCTGCCGGATCCGGGAGAGAACAACTCGCCGCCGCCCGGCTGCAACTGGTTGGACCAGTCGTCCGCGCTCTGCAGGGGCGTCGCCGCAATCCGGTAAAACCGCGCCGTCGCGCCGGCCGCCGCGATGTCCGCATACGAAAAGAGACGGTTCCGCACGCGGGCCGTTTCCGTCCAGTCCGCGAACGTGGCGGAGTGTTCCAGCACAAGCCGGTGACCCGGCCAATGTTCCAACGCCACCGTCGCCGTCCCCTCCGCCATATCGATCGAAAGATGTTCCGCCAGGCCAAACGTCGCCAGAACCATTCCGAGCGATCCCACCGCCAGGATGCCGCGGACGGTATTCCCACGCCAACAACCCGACCTGTGCGTCGCCTGCCTGGACCGCATGTCCCGAATCCCTTTTCGGTTGTCAGGTTGTCCAAATTCCCGCGCAATTGGCGAGAACAAAACCGTTCCCCGCATCGGGGTCAGGCATTAAGAAAGTTAAGAATTCGCGGAAAACTTAACATTCTTAATGCCTGACCCCGGTGGGTTAAGGATCGAGCCAGAGGCGGATCATCCGTTTGTCGGCGGCGGCGCTCAAGACGGTGATTTGGCCGCCGCTGACGACGTAATCCACGTCCTGGGCCAGCAGTGCCCAGTTCCAGGATTGCCCAACCAGCGTATCGGCGCCTTCCACGCGGTTCAGGACATAGCCGTCCGGCACGGCGAAGTTCATGCCCACGCCCGACTCGAACACGATCGGCGGAATCGGGGGATGTTCCGCCCCCCCACCGACGCGGTGGTAGCCCAGCCGTTCGTTGACGTCGGCCGCCGCGGTTTCCACCGCCGCCAGGGTGTACTCAATCCATTCCGCCGGATTGAAGTCGGTGTTCACGCCTTCGATGAGCGTGTTGGTACGGACATAGCTCCGGTCGGCGGCGTTCGAGAAAGCCACGCAGGCGCCAAAGGCGTCCACCACATTGGTGAACGCGTAGGTCGCACCCTTGAAGAGGACAATGCTGTCGTCGCCGTTGAAGTTCAAAGAACCGTGGACTTGGTTGGCGACCGCGTAGACCGGATTGCTGACGGAACTGTTGGCCAACAGATAGGTTCCGCCGGCCGCGATGGAATTGCTCAGCACGACGGCCAAACCCGGGGCCACGCCGATCTTCCAGCCCTCGCGGTTCGTGTTGCTGAACTGGCCGAGGCGGTAGCCTTCGGCGGCCAGATCGATGGCGGCGGCACCGGGATTGTAGAGTTCGATCCATTTGTTCTGGCCGCTGCCCTCGTAGTATTGGGAAATAATCAACGCGCCGACGGTTTCCGCCTTCTTGAAGGTCACCGTCACGGTCACGGCGGAGGCCGGCATGGCGAAGGCGTTGCCCACCACCGGCACCGGTTCGAGGGCGGCATCCACCACGGCGATGGCGTCGACCACGTAGCCGGCGGCTGGCGTGGCCAGGATGGTCACCGTGGCGCCGGCGGCGGCTGCCGCGGCGGGATCCGTCGCCACCGTGCCATTCGTCGGCGCGGCAATCGCGATGGGAAACGCGCCGGCGACATTGAAGTACACCGTGTTGGTGGCCGTTTGCGGAGGTTCGGCCGAATCCGTGGCCACCACGGTCGCGGAATAGGATCCGGTCGGAGCCGTGGCCAAAATCCCGAACGCGGCGCCGTTGGCGGCGTAGTGGTCGCCGGCCAGGGTGCTGCTCCAGGCGTACCCGTAGGGAGCCGTTCCGTACGCCGCCGCCGCGGTGACGGTGGCGCTCGCGCCTTCCGGCACGACGAACCCGCTGGGCCGGTCGAAGTCCACCGCGAACGTCGGCGCGCCGAAGTAGATGCCGACGTCGTCGACGTTCACCCGGTCGTCCTCGCCGCCGGTGGCAATGAACCGGAAGTAGGTCATGTTGGGCGGGATGGCGGCCGCCGTGGCTTCGACCAGGTTTGTGCTGGCCGGATCGAACAGCCCGACATCGGTCCAGGCCACGCCGTCGGCGCCGACCTGCACCTTAAAGGTGGCGGTATTGTCCGCGCCGAAATCGGCATGCCGGAACACGATTTTGGCGATCGGCTGGGCGAACGCGTTGGCCGTGGCGAAGAAACCGGGGCTGGCGCTTTGGTACCGCACGCGGGCGGCGGCGGTGCCGTTGAAGTGGTCGTTGGTGGTAGTTCCCCGCAGCGCGCCGGAATGGACGAGAACGACGCCGCTGACCGTCGAGGTGCCGGCGGCGTAGGAACCGAACCCGGTCGCCGTCTCGAAATCGATCAGCATGTCGGGCGCCACGTAGGGTTCGAAGACGACCGTCACGGTTGCGGCGGCGGCCGGCATGGCGAAGGTGATGCCCGTCACGAGCACGGCGTTGGACGCCGCATCCGCCACGGCGATGTCGGCGACGCGGTAGCCGGGATCCGGCGTGGCGTAGACCGACACGGGCGTGCCCGCCGCCGCTTCGGTCGCCGGCGCGGTGATCACCGTCCCGTTCGTCGTGGGCGCGATCGTGATCGCGAATTTCGGAGGTGGCGGCACGACGCTGAAGTTGATCGCGTTCGTCGCGTTTTGCGCGGGCACGGAGGAATCGGTCGCGACCACCTGGGCCCAATAGGTTCCCGTCGGGGCCGTCGCCAGGACGGTGAAGACGGCGGCCTCCGCCGCGTAGTTGGTCGCGTCCAGCGAGCTGCTCCACGCATAGCCGATCGGCGCCGTACCGTGGGCTGCGGTGGCCGTCACCGTGCCGGTCGCGCCCTGCTCCACCGCAAAGCCGTCCGCCCGGTTGAACGCCACGCCAAACACGGCGGCGGAATCCGGATGGACGCCGGGCGTCATATCGGCCGTGGCGGCCGTGGCGGGAATGATCCACTGGGAAGCGGTCCAGGAAGGATTGGCGGCCGTCACCGCCGCCTGCCGGACCGCGCGCCGGTCCAGATAGAACCACGCCTGGACAATGGGATTGGTTGCATCCTGATTGACCACTCCGTAGGCATCTTCCAGGACGCCGCTGGCGTGGTTGCCCCCCCGGAAGAGGAAGTAGCCATCGTTGCCATTGCCGTTAACGCTGCCGCTCACCTGGTTCGGCGCGGGCGCGGCCGGATAGGACGCGGCATAGGTCGAAGCCTGACGAGCCACGACGTAGGTCTTGGCAGCGCCCACGGTGCCCGTGAGCGCAACGTCCGTCCAAGTCGCGCCGTTGGCTTGGCAGCCCAGATACCAGGTCCCGGCCGCCAGATCCATGGGGGTCGATCCGGCATTGTAGAGTTCGACGAACCGGGCATTGGCCTCGTCGTCGGGATCGGCCACTTCGGAGATGAACAGCGGGCCGCCCGTGAAGGCTTTGAAGGTCACGGTCACCGTCACGGCCTGGGCGGGCATCGCGAATCCGCCGCCCGCAACCGCCACCGGGGAGGAATCCGCGGCCACCACGGCGATGGCATCCACGACGTAGCCGGCATCCGGCGTGGCCTGGATCGTCACCGTCTCGCCTTCTTCCGCCTGGTCCGCGGGGACCGTCGCCACCGTGCCGTTGGTGGTCGGCGCGACGGCGATGGCGTGCTTGGGCCGGTCGCTGGGGTTGATCGTCAGCGTGAAGGCGTCGGGCGTGGTCGTTGTTGCGCCGACGAGGCTGAAGAAGGTCAGGGTGGCGCTTTCCGCCCCTTCCGTGTCGGCATCGTCGACCAGCGTCACGGTGACGGTGGCGGAGGTCGTCGCGCCGTTCAGCGTGAAGTTGGTCGTGTCCAGGAGGTAGTCCGCCCCGAGCGTCGCCGTGCTGAACGGGGACACCTCGAGCGACCCGCCCACGTCGCCTTCCGGGCGGTTCTTGAGGATAGTGACGACATAGCTGCCCGCGCTTTCGTCCACGATGGCGGCCGAAACGGCGAATTTGACGTTGGTCACGACGGGGGGCTCGCCCACCAGATGGTAGCCCAGCCGTTCGTTGAGGCCGGCTCCGGCTTCGTCCACCGCCGTATTCGAAAACTCCGTCCAGTCGGCGGCGTTGAAATCGGTGGCGGTTCCGCCCAGCACGGAATTGTTCCGGACATAGCTCGTGTTTTCGGCGTTGTTCCCCGTCATCCCGAAGGCATCGACGACGTTCGCAGGGGCATAGGGATCCCCGGTATACAGGACCACGCTGTCGTCGCCGTTGAAGTAGATGACCGAATTGTTGGTTAAATCCGCCACGGCGTAGCTCGGCATGGCCGCGGAGCTATGCTTCAAGAGATAGGTCGCCCCCGGAGCGAGGGTGCCGGTCAACGCGACGCTGGGGGGCGCGACCCCGCCCACTTTCCATGTCTCGCGATTGGCGTTTTGCCACAGGCTCAGCCGGTAGCCGCCGGCGTCGAGATCAACGGTTTCCGGGCCCGGATTGTGGATTTCGATCCACTTGTTGTTGCTCGCGCCTTCGTAGTACTGGGAAATGAAGAGGCCCCCGCCGGCGTTCAGCGCCGCGCCCAAACCC
>JAKLIL010000132.1 GCA_022709625.1 Verrucomicrobiota bacterium | reverse complement strand
CCGGTCGGGGTGGAATTCCGTGCTTGCCCGCTTGTAGGGCTTCAGGACCGGCATGACCTTATCCACGCCCGGCATCATTTCCAAGGCCGGCCCGCGTTCCGGGGCCTCGTCGCCGATGAGGCCGACCACCGCGACCTCGGCGCCCTGGCTCAGATGCGCTTTCAGGCCCCAGCCTTCGATCATCTGCACGATGGCCTGGAGCTGGGCTTGCCCGGCTCCTTTTTTCATCACCACGATCATGTCTACGCGCCTATCGGTTGGGATGCCCGGCGTTCTTTCCCGGGCGCGATCCGAGCGGGAACCATACCCCCTCTCTCGCCCTCATTTCCACCTTAAAAAACCGCCGGTTTCGGCGCGCGCCGGCGGGGGCGCGGCGGCGGGAACGCGCGCCGCCAGCAGGCGAGTTTTTGGGCGCAGGTGCGGGACGCGTGGGCGGGACTGGTCGAGGGCAGCCGCACGAGTTTCACGTTCGCAAGCCGGGCGCCGCACCGTTGGGCCACGTGCCGCCGGAAGAGCGCTTCCGCCGGACCGCCGTTGAACGCGATCGTTTCCAGCTCGGGGTGCCGCGCGAGGAGTTCCGGAATCCGGTTCGGCGCAAGGCGCCGCAGATGGATCGCGGCATCGCGGCTGCCGGGCCGGTGGGCGGCGCGCAGCACGTCCCACAGCATGATGCCGTGCGCGGCGAGGATCCGCAAGCGGGCGGCATAGGGTCGATCCCGGCCCGCCCCGAAAAGCGCGCCCATGATGGGCCAAAAGGCGTTGCGCGGATGGGCGTAGTACTGGCCTTGCCGAATGGATTCCGCGCTCGGCAGCGTGCCGAGAATCAACCTCCGCGCGCGCTTCGGCTCCACGGGCGGGAAGCCGACGGCCCAGGCGGAGACCCTGGTTTTCGCCCGCCTCATTTTGCGGGCGAACGCGGCTCGAAGCGCAAGGCGACGGAATTGATGCAGTAGCGCAGGCCGGTGGGCGGCGGGCCGTCCTCGAACACGTGCCCCAAATGCGCGTCGCAGCGGGCGCAGAGGACTTCGGTGCGGACCATGAAATGGCTGCGGTCCACGCGGGTAGCGACATGCGCGGGAACGACGGGCTGGAAGTAGCTCGGCCAGCCGGTGCCGGAATCGAACTTGTGGTCGGACGAGAAGAGCGGCAAGCCGCAGCCCACGCAGGCATAGGTCCCGGGTGCGTGGTGGTCGTGGAACGGCCCCGAGCAGGCCCGTTCCGTTCCCTGTTGGCGCGTGACGCGGTATTGTTCCGGCGTCAGCAGCGCCCGCCATTCGGCGTCGGTCCTGACTGTTTTTTCCATGCGCTCTTCCTCCGGCGCGGCCGCGGCAAGCGAGACCAGCAGCGTCCCGGCGGCCAGCGCCCGGCCCGTTTTCCGCGTGCGGTTCATGCGCACCAGTATACCCGCCGCCGCGCGAAAAACAAACCCTTTGACGCTTGCGCCGATTCCGGCGGGATGGCAGATTGGCGGCATGAACGGCGCGTGGAAGGACTACGTCGGACATTTGCCCTTGCCGGGCATCGGCGGCCTCGTCGAAATCCTGGTGTTGGCCGTGCTGTTCTACTACACCATCCTCTTTTTCCGCGGCACCCGCGGGGCGCAGGTGCTGCTGGGCTTCGTCACGGCCCTGCTGGCCATGATCGTGCTGACGCGGATGTTCAGCCTCGACACCCTCAACTGGCTGCTGCAGCAGATGTCCGTGTATCTCGTGATCGCCTTCGTGGTGATTTTCCAGCCCGAAATCCGGCGCGCGCTGGCGGAATTGGGCAAGCAGCACGTCTTTTCCATCCAGCGGGAGCGCGGCATGCTCGATGAAGTCGTGCAGGCCGTGGCGCACCTGGCGGCCGACAAGATCGGCGCCTTGATCGCCATCGAGCGGCAGATCAGCACCCGCTCCGTCCAGGACACCGGCACGCGGCTGGATTCCGCCGTCAGCGCGGAACTGCTGGCGACGATCTTCTTCCCCCACACGCCGCTGCACGACGGCGGGGTAATCATCGAAGGCAACCGCGTCCGCGCGGCGGGCTGCCTGTTCCCGCTTTCCGCCCGCGACATCGGCAAGACCGGCACCCGCCACCGCGCCGCCGTGGGCCTGTCGGAAGAAACCGACGCCGTCGTGGTGGTCGTTTCGGAAGAAACGGGGGCGATTTCGCTGGCCTACCGCGGCCGGCTCAGCCGGGGCCTCGACGAGGAACGGCTGCGCCGCATCCTCGCCGCCGTCCTGCTGCGCGGCGACCAAAGCCAGAACCGCTGGCAGCGGTTCCGGCAAAAGCTCGACCTTTCGACGGAAAGCCTGGCCCGCAGCCAAGAAACCATGGAGCGCGAATTTGAAGATCCTCCGCAAGACCCGTGATTTCCTGGAAACGCGCAACGGCCTGCGGGCCGTGGCGGTGGTTGCGGCCATTGCCGTCTGGTACGCCATTCGCGCGGCCACCAGCAATTCCACGATCGTGACCGACATTCCTCTGACGATCCAGCCGCCCCCGGACTGGAGCGTCGCGGAAGCCTCCGCCCGGACGGTCAACGTCGCCTTCCTCGGCACGCGCGACGACCTGCGCTACTTGAACCGGGAACTCATCAAGGCGACCGTGGACGCCCGCGGGCATGCCGACAACGCCGCGTACACCGTCGTCCTCGGCCCGGCCCACGTCAATGCCCCCGGCAACGCGCGCATCGACTTCATCCGGCCGGCAACCGTGACGGTGCGCCTCGACCGCGAGATTACCAAGCAGGTCCCCGTCAAGGTCGAGACCCAGAACCTGCTGCCCGACGGCTACGAGGTCGACAAAATGGTGGTCACGCCCGCCACCGTCCAGTTGTCCGGTCCCGCGCAGCGGTTGGCGAACATCGAATCGATCGGCACCGTGCCGGTGGATCTCGACGGCCGCATCCGGTCCATCAACGCGCGGCGGATTCCCTTGGCCCCCGGCGAACCGCTGGCGGGGGTGAAAGTCGATCCGCCCGCCGTCACGCTGGATCTCGGCATCGTCGAGCGCTCCGTCAGTTCCGTGTTCGCCGACCTGGCCATCCTGCCCATGGCGCCGCCCGGCCGCGCCCTGCGCATCGATCTCGAACCCGAAACCGCCACGCTCACGGTCAAGGGCTCCCCGGAACTGATGAAGACGCTGAAGGCGGAAGATTTCCGGCTGTTCGTCGATTTGGCCGGGACGTCCGGATCCGGCCCTACCCAGTTGCCCATCCGCGCCGTGCTGCCGACCGGCGCCGGACTGGTGCGGACCGAACCGCCGAACACCACCGTCCGTTTGAAGGACT
Organism: Verrucomicrobiota bacterium; assembly: GCA_022709625.1. GTDB lineage: Bacteria > Verrucomicrobiota > Kiritimatiellia > CAIQIC01 > Lenti-01 > Lenti-01. The sequence continues at coordinate 2,519 of JAKLIL010000132.1, read as the reverse complement.
GAGCGTGCGCCGGGCGCTGTCCGTGTTGGTCCTGTTGGCACTAGCGCCGGCCCCGGGCGGCGCGGCTGAACCCGGTTGGCTGGCGCTGCCCCTCCCGCCTGAGGCCGCGGAACTCAACCACGCGGCGGAAACCGCCCCGGATGCCTCGGCCGCGGCGCGGCTCTACGCCCAATCCCTCCGCTTCTATCCCTCCAACGGTCCCGCGCTTTACGGTTTCGGTCGCGCCCTGTTCGCGCTGGACCGTATTGCGGAAAGCCGCGTCGTCTTCCGCCGCCTGAACACGTTCTTTCCCGGCGAAGCCGCCGCGCTCGAAGCCTTGGCCGGCACCGCCGCCCGCTTCCCCGATCCCCGGCGCGCCGATATCCGCGAAGGGCTGGCCGCCGCCGAAGCGGCCCTGCGCCTCCAGCCCGCAACCCCCGAAACCTGGTATGTCTTGTCGGTGCTGCGCCACCGCGACGGCGACTACGCTGGCGCCGCCGAAGCGGCCCGCCAAGCCGTGGCGCTTGCCGCCCGCGCATCGACCGATCCCGAGACTGCCGCCCTCTACCAACAACAGGAGAACGCATGCAACGACGCCTTGTCGGTCTTTTCGCCCTTGGACTGATCCTAACCCAAGCCGCCGGCTCGTCCGCCCAAGACGCCTTGCCCGCGGCGCCAACGAACGCCCCGCTTGCGGCGGCCGGGGAGGAATCCGCGACCCAGCCCCAGGCATCGCCTGTCCGGTGGGCCGACCAGACCGCCCTGATCGGTTCCGTCCGGCTCGACTCCGCCACCAAAACCGTTGTGGCCACGGGATGGGTAAACCAAACCGAGGGGCCCATCGAAGTCCTGGCGTGCGGCGTTCAGGGCAAGGTCCACGAATCGGTGTTCGTCCTCGCCGTGAATCCCCTCGACTTGCAGGCCGCCCTCCTGCTGGCCGGCCTCAAGCGCGGCGAACCCATGCCGGAGCTCGGCGTTGGCCCGCCCAAGGGCGATCCGGTCGACCTCGTCGTCGAATGGACGGCGAACGGCGAATCCCGCTCCGCCCGCGCCGAATCCTTCGTATGGAATCTCGAAGCCAACGCCGTGCTGCCCGAAACCCCCTGGACCTTCACCGGCTCTGTCGTGAAAGACGGCCACTTCAAAGCGCTCGCCGAGGAATCCCTCGTGGTCACCTACTGGGATCCCTTCGCCATCGTGAACCTGCCGCTGCCGTGCGGGTCCAACGACGAGATTCTCGTCGTGAACACCAACGCCGTGCCGCCCTACGAAACACCGATCGCGCTCCGGTTCACGCCGCGTTGACGACCCGCCCCGCCCCCCCCCCTTATCTTGAACCGGCTCGCCCGGGCAACGGCCCGGCGGATGCCTGCTACTTCGTCCGGATCCAGGTCTGGGTATGCGGCGCCTGGCCTTTGAGGACGTTCAAGACCAGCGTGTTGGCATCCGCAAAACTTCCGACCTTCTCGATGACATAGTCCTTGGCGGGATTCAACGGATAGTGGAGCAATTCCTGCAGCTCCACGATGCCCAAGGCATCGACCGAACCCACCACGGGCACCGGCAATTGCACCGGATTGGCGGGATCCTGCACGAACCCGGCCACGACCACGGTGCCGGTGATCGCGTTGCCGCTTTGCTTCAGGACCATGGTTTCTTTCTTGTACGCGTAGGTTCCCGTCACGGAAATGGCCTTGTTCGTCGCCGCGGGAGGGGCGTTCGTGGTCTGCGCGGGAGCATTGGTGGCTTGGCCTACGCCGTTGGTGGTCTGGCCGGCGGTCTGGGTGCCGGTGGAGTCGCCATTCGCCTCGTTCCGCGCCGACGAACCGCCGTCGTCGTCGCCGCATCCGCCACCCCACGCCAGCGCCGCCACCATCCATGCCCCGCAAGTCCAAAACCGCATCTTCATGTGTGCATCCTCGTTTCCGTTTGAGCGGGGAACGTGCCAAGCGCAGCGGAGCGAGTCAAGAACGAAGGTACGCCGCGGCTAGCCGTTTTGCCGGGCCTGTTTCGCTTTCCAGACGGCCGGCAGGGCGTGGGCGTAGGCCGCGATGGCCGCCCACTCGCGGGCGGGATCGCGCCGCAACGGCAGCCAGCCGGCGTAGGCGGCGAAGAGCTGCGGCATCACGGCCGGAAAACCGCGGGTGGCGTAGAGTTGGCCCCATTGGCGGCGGATTTGGCGCCGGGGCAGCAGGCCGAACCGCCACGGCCGCAGGCTGTCGAGATCGATCAGCACCCAGCGCCGGCCGTCCCACATGACGTTGCCGCCGTGGAGATCGCCGTGGTAGACGCGGTGGCGATGCATGAGCGCCATGAAGGCGGGAAACGCGGCCATGGCCGCGGAATCCCGCTCCCAGACGTCGGCCAGCGGAACGCCCGCGATCCGTTCGCTGGCCAGAAGCCCTCCGCCAGCGGCGTGTTCCAGCGCCGCCAGCGGACGCGGACTGGGCACGGGCAGGCAGCGGCGAAAACGATCGGCGGCCCGCAACGCCGCCCGACGCTTGGACCCCGGCGGATACCATTTGAGGACGACCTCTCCG
>JAKLIL010000131.1 GCA_022709625.1 Verrucomicrobiota bacterium | reverse complement strand
TCGTTCGTCGGCTCGTAGTTTTCGGCGAAAAAGTTTTCGAGATCCCCAACCGCCTGCCGCACTTCCTGCTGGGCGTCGGGAAACCGGTTGGCCTGCATGGCCAGTTCGGCCTTGGCGCGGGCGTTCATCATGCGCATGTAGGGATACAGCTGCATGAATTGCCAAGCCGTTTCGTCGTCCACGGCGTATTCCGAGACGATATCGATCAAATCGAGGTTGTGGTCGCTGTCGTTGGCCACGCCCTGCCGCTCGCCCAAGGCGTGGAACGCCATGATGCGATAGTAGTACTGCATGACCTCCTGCTGCAGTTCGGCGCAGGCATCGGCATCGAGTTGGTACGCGAGGACGTTGCCCGGCGCGCGACGCTCCTCTTCGTCGTAGAAATCCAGCAGGGAGAGGCAGCCGCGCGGGAGCGCACCGTCGGGGCGGCCTTCGCTTTCCATTTGGAACACGCCCAAGTCGAGGCGGAGCTGCACCATGCGGCGGCCGTTGTCGGCCACGATCCAGCGCGCCCGGACTTCGTCCGGGTCGTAGGACCAGTCCGTCACGATGCGGGAAATGTCCTTGCTCATGGGCCGCCACCTTCGCCAGTCAAAAAGACCCCGGCCGGCGGAAACCGGCCGGGTGGCTTGAAGCCGTTCCAACGCCGCTATTGGGCGGGCGCCGCCTCGGCCGGAGCGGCCGGGACTGCCTGTTCGGCGGTTTCCTTGGCTTTCTGCATAGCCTTATCGGCTTCTTCCGCCGCCTTCTTGGTCTCGCACTTGGCCTTTTTCTCGGCTTTCTTGGCTTCCGCCTTCGCCTTCTTCTCGGCGCGGCACTTTTCCTTGCACTGGGCCTTTTCTTCGGCGGTCATTTTCTTGCATTTGTCCGCCTTCTTGGCCTCGCACTTCGCCTTGTCCGCCGCGGCCTTTTCGCATTTCTGGACTTCTTCCTTGGCGGCTTTTTCCTTGGCCGGTTCGGCAGACTTCTTGCTCCACCACCATGCCGACGAATTCATCGCCAAAGCAAAAAGGGCTACCATTGTCATCATCGCCAGTTGTTTCATGTTATAACTCCGTGTGGGTAGGGTTGGTTTGCCGAACCAATATACACCTTTGAAGCGCACTGACAAGGGCTCCGGCCCAAACGAGCCGATTTATCTGCAAATAATTTTGCATCTTGCTTTCCCGGTTGATATTATGAATTTTCATTTGGCTTTTTTCCAAATTCCAATGGACAACCGGCCCCAAAGGCGTAGGATGCGCGCCGTTTCCATGAACCGAATCGTTCAGCGTTTCGCTGTCCAACCGACCCGGCCCACCGCCGGGTTTTCGCTGGCTGCGCCGCCGGACGCCCCCCTTTTCCTGGAACGCGCCGCCCTCATCGAGTTTCTCCAGGCCGATGCCGCATGTGCGGCAACGACGTCGGCCACCGCCAACGGCTTGGCGATCTGAAGCAACCCACGCCTTCGAGACCGCCCCAACCCACCCAGCCCGCTGGCACCCTGCGGGGCCTCGCGCCCCACCCCATGAATATCCACATTCAAGAGTTGACCGCCGACCGACTTGCCGAATCCGCCGAATTGCTAACCGAAGTTTTTTTGAATCTGGAGCCGATGACCGCCGCGCTCCGGCTCTCCCGCGATTTCTATGCCGCCTACGTCCGCGCCGTCTGCGATCATTGCTACGGCGACAGCCTCGCCGTCGTCGCCGTCGATGCCGACGATGGTCGCATCGCGGGCGTGGCCATCGGCCTCGACGACGGCAAATACCGCCAAACCCTGGCCGTCATTCCGCCCGAATACCGCGCGGCGATGGAGCAGATGAACGATTTCTTCGAGGAACTCGACAAGCCGCTCGCGCGCATTCCCGGCAAATGGACCTATGTCTTCTACCTTGCCGTCGCCCCCGCCTACTGGCGGGCCGGAGTTTCCATGGCGATGCTGCAGCGGTTGGAAGCCATGCTGCGTGAGAAACGTTACGAGTATCTCGTCTCCGAAGCCACCAACCCGAAGTCCGAAGGCGCGTTCCGGAAGCAGGGCTACACCGAACTCAACCGCTTGGCCTACGCCGATCGGCCCGGACCGTTCTGCGCCTTGCCGGGCGCCTGCACCCTGTTCGTCAAGAAACTCGCCTGACGCGCGCCGGGCCGGATCCGTCTGGCGGTTTCCGGTTCTTGACAGCCCGATTCCGCGGCGTAGCCTTGGCTGGGACTTGTCCGCCATGCCCTTTGTCTGCGCCAACCGCATCCGGCTCCATTACGAAAGCCAAGGCGCCGGTCCCGCCCTGCTCTTCCTGCACGGCATCGGTTCCAGCACGGTGGACTGGGCCGCGCAAATCCAGGAGTTCGCCAGAACTTACCGGGTCGTGGCGCTCGATCTGCGCGGCCATGGAGAATCCGAAAAGCCGCCGGGACCGTACGGCATGGCCCTTTTCGCCGCCGATGTGGCGGCCGTGCTCCGCGCCTTGGATATCCCGTCTGCCCACGTGGTCGGCTTGTCGCTGGGCGGCTGCGTAGCGTTCCAACTGGCGGTGGATTTCCCCGATCTCGTCCTGTCGCTGGTCGTCGTGAACAGCGCACCGGAAATCGTTCGCCGCTCGTTCAGGGTACTTTTGGAAAGCTGGCGCCGCAAGGCGATTATCCGATGGCGCGGCCTACGGCCGCTGGGCGAACGCGTGGCCCAGCGGCTGTTGCCCAAGCCCGAACAGGCGGCGTTGCGCGCCGCCTTCGTCGAGCGCTTTGCCCGCAACGATCCGCAAGCCTATCTCCACTCGCTCAAGGCCGTGGTTGGCTGGAGCGTGGCGGACCGGCTGGAGTCCATCCGCTGCCCCGTGCTCGTCATTGCGGCCGACCACGACTACACCCCGGTAGCGGCCAAGGAACGATTCGTCCGCCTCCTGCCCAATGCGCGCCTCGTCGTGATTGCCGATTCCCGCCACGCCACGCCAATGGAACGGCCGCGGGAGTTCAACGCCGCCCTGGCGGAGTTTTTGGCGCATGTTCCGATGCGCACCCGGACCGGGAACCCCGCGCTTGACTCGCCCTAGGGTCTCGTCTATCTACGACGGCAGGCAACGGAACCCCGCGGACGAAGAAAGGATTGCGCATGGCAACGGACAACGGCGGCTGGCTGGAGGGAATTCACGCGTTCTTCAACCATCCCGGCCTGCGGAAATTCTGGTGCCGGATCCGCTATCCCTTCGGCGTCGCCTTGCTGGCGACGCTGGCGTGGCTGTTTTGGAAACGCTGGCTGCGGATTGAGGCCATCTGGTTCTGGATTGGCTTCGGCACGTCCATGCTGGGCGAACTCATCCAGCTCTGGTGCTTCGCCTCGCTGAAGAAAGAGAAAGTCCTAGCCTGCCGCGGTCCCTACGTGCTCGTGCGCAATCCGATGTATTTGGGCCGCTATTTCATCGTGTTGGGCGTGTTCCTGCTTCTGGGCAAACCCGGGCTTTGGGCCGTCATTCCCTATTCGCTTTTTTACTGGTTCTACATGTACAACCGGGTCCGGCGCGAAGAAGCCAAGTTGATCGGCATCTTCGGCGCGGACTACGAGGACTATTGCCGCAACGTCAACCGGTTCCTCCCCTCGCCGCGCGGCGGCAATCTCCGGAACGTCCTTTTCTGGAAGTGGGAGTTGCTGGCCGGCAACCACGGGTGGCTCAACGCCGCCGGCCTGCTGGCGGCCTACGCCGTTCTGTACCTCTTCGCGTTCGTGTGGAATCCGCTCTCGGCGCCATGAAATCCACGGCGCGCGGCGCTGACATCCCGGCTCGCCTGCTCGCCCTGCTCCGCAACGCCTATGGCCCGGAGCTGGCCGCCGACCAGCTGACTTTGCTCAACGCGGGCAAGTACGGCAACGCAAACGTCTATCGGCTGGAGCTGGGCCAGACCCGGTTGCTGGTCAAAGAGTTCTATTCGCGGCCGTGGCTCGTTCGGTGCACGTTTGGGCGCCTGCTGGTTGCCCGGGAGGCGCGGGCGTTGGCGGCCTTGGCAGGCATTGCCGGCGTTCCCGGCCATGCGCGCCGGCTAGGGTCTGCCGCCCTCGCCGAAAGCTTTGTCGCGGGCGAAACGCTGGTCGATCTCCACCGGAAGCGCCGCGCCAAACTGCCCCCGGCGTTCTTCCGCGATTTTGAACGCCTGGTGGACGAGATGCATCGCGCCGGCTACGCCCATCTCGATTTGCGCAATCCGGGCAACGTGATTTGCGGACCGGACGGACGGCCCTACGTCCTGGATTTCCAGTCCTGCATGCGCACCGCCCGCCTGCCCCGCTGGGTACGCCGGCTGATGGAAGATGCCGACCGCTCGGGAATCTACAAGTTCTGGGCCAAAATGGGCACCGAACCCTTGGATACCGAACGGGAGGCCTTCTTGAACCACTTCAAGGGAATCCGCCGGTTCTGGATTTTCAAAGGCTACTGGTTCGGCAAGACTTGGCGCAACCTGACCCGGCGCCGGAAGAAATCGCCGTTTTGACCAAATAGCAGGGGCAATATATCGCGCCGTCGACGGCGCCATGCCTGCAGCCTCATTCCCCGTCGCGCGGATCGATGTCGGTCTGGGCGTGGATACGGGTTTCCGCCCCGGGGGTGGCGACGACCTTGTGGATGCACCACAGCAGCAGTCCGGTGTACCCCCCGCAAGCCAACAGCATGATGATCCATCCGGCGTTCGTCATGGCGCCTGCTCCTGTTGATCCCAAGTCCGATTGGCCACGGCGACGATCAGGCTGAAAAAGGCGCCCACGGCCGCGATCAGCAACACCGCCAGCAACGCCACCGGAGGCCCGTCCGCCGGCGGCGTCGCGATGGCGTGCCAGCGCGCCGGCAGGTTCTTCCAGCACCAGAACGCGAAAATCGTCAGCAGGTAGACCGGCGACACATATTGGAGCACGAACGGCAGGATCCGCGGCAGGCGGATTTCCGCCCCGCGCTGCAGCTCCTCCATGCCCCGCCGGATGCCCAACACCCACGCGAACACCACCGACTGGATCGTCGCGAAGACGAAGATGAAGAAGTTGGCCATCCAGAAATCCAGCGTGTCCAGCGCCGTGAAGTCCTTGGAAAAGTAGGCCACGAACAGGCACCCCACGAGGGTGATGAAGGAGAGGATGGACACGGACGCCTTGCGTCCGATTTTCAGACCTTCTTCCAGCAGCGCGATCGACGGTTGCAGCATGGACAGGGAACTGGTGATGGCCGCGAGGAAGAGCAAGGCAAAGAACAGGAATCCGAAAAACGTTCCCAACGGCATCTGGTTGAAGATGTTGGGCAACGTAACGAAGCCCATGCCGAATGTGCCGGGCGGATTCTGCACCACCGTCGGGCCCAGAAACACGAACGCCGCGGGAATGGCGATCATGCCGCCCAGCACCACCTCGCAGAATTCGTTCCCGGCGCAGGCCGTCAGGCCGCTCAGCGCCACGTCGTCGTCCGGACGCAGATAGCTCGCGTAGGTCAGGATCAGTCCGAAGCCAACGGACAGGCTGAAGAAGATCTGGCCCGTGGCCGCCAACCAGGTTTCCGGATTGGACAGCACGCTCCACAGCGTTTGACCGGGCTGGACCGGATTCCACATGTAGCCCAGTCCGTTGGCGACGGTTTGGTCCGGATGCGCCGGGTTGGGCGGCAGCGTCAGCACGCGCGCCAGTACGATCAGCGCGCACACCACCAGCAGCGGCATGGCCAGATTGCAGAATTTCTCGATCCCGCGGCTGACCCCGCGATAGATCAGCACCATGTTCGCCAGGAAGCAGACGCCGAGAAAAAGCACCCCCCGGGCCGCGCGCGTACCGCTGAAGAGAACTCCGTTCTCTCCGGCCCCCGTGAA
>JAKLIL010000130.1 GCA_022709625.1 Verrucomicrobiota bacterium | reverse complement strand
CGTTGGCCTCGGCGAAGGTCAAGACGCCCGTGAGCGCGGGGGCGAAGGCGATCCTGGCGCGCATTCGCGAAACGATCGCGGCGGCGCTCAAGGAAGCCAAAATCCCGCCGCGCGCCGTGGCGGGCATCGGGGTGGGGTGTCCGGGCGTGCTGGATCTGGACGCGGGCGTCATCCTGGAGGCGCCGAACCTGGGCTGGAAAAAGGTGCCGCTGCGGGCCCTGCTGGCGGGCTGGTTCCATTGCCGGGTGGCGCTGGCGAACGACGTGGACGCGGGGACCTACGGGGAATACCGCTTCGGGGCGGGGCGCGGCGCGCGGACGGTCGTGGGCGTTTTCCCGGGCACGGGCATCGGTGGCGGCTGCGTCTACGAAGGCCGGCTGCTGCGGGGCAAGACGGGGTCGGCGATGGAAATCGGCCACCTGCCGGTCCGGGACCACGGCCGGCTGTGCGGTTGCGGCAAACGGGGCTGCCTCGAAGCCCACGCGGGGCGGCTGGCGATCTCGGCCGAAGTGGCGCAGGCGGCGTTCCGGGGCGAGACGCCCTACGTCATGGCCAACGCCGGGGCGGATCTGAAAAAGCTCAAGAGCGGATTGCTGGCGCGGGCGATCAAGGCCGGCGACCGGGCGGTGGAGCGGATCGTGCGCGACGCCATGCGACTGCTGGGTCGCGCCATCGGCGGCGTGGTGAACCTGCTGGCGCCGGACGTCCTGGTGCTGGGCGGCGGCCTGGTCGAAGCCCTGCCGCGCCTGATCCTCGAAGAAGTCCGCGCCGGCGTCAAGGAGACCGCGATGGCGTCGTTCGTGCGGCAACTCGAGGTGGTCGCCGCCGCCTTGGGCGATGACGCCACCACGCTGGGCGCCGCAGCGCTCGTGGCGGAAGCCGCCGGATAAAGGACCAGCGGAATGGAAGCCTTGAAACAGCCCGTGCCGCCGGAACCGGCGAGTCCGACGCCCGAGCCGGCGCGGCGGGTGGTGGCGGCGATCGACATTGGTTCATCGGCGCTGCGGCTGGACATCGGCGAGGTGGGGCCGCAGGGCGAGGTGCGCCTGCTGGAGAGCCTGCGCCACGGCGTCCGGCTGGGCAAGGACGTCTTTACCCGCGGCCGCATCCAGCAGGAAACCCTGCGCCGCTGCGTGGCCATTTTGAAAAACTACGCGCGGCTGATGAAGGAATACGGCGTGGCGCGTCCCGACCAGGTCCGCGCGGTGGCGACGAGCTTCGCCCGCGAAGCGGCGAACCGCGACATGTTCCTGGACCGGGTGGCCGCGGCGACGGGCATCGACGTGACCGTGCTGGAGGAGTCGGAAGAGGCGCGCCTGACCTATCTGGCGGTGCAGCAGATCCTGGAGACCAGCGGCATCCTGGCGGCCGGCAACGTGGCGGTCCTGGAAATCGGCAGCGGCCAAAGCATCCTGCTGTACCTGCGCGACGGGAAGGTGACGGTGGCGCAATCCTTCCATACGGGGGCGCTGCGCACCCACGAGCTGGTGGAAGCCGGCGGCGGCGCCGGCCCGCGGCTGAAGGGCCTGCTGAAAGCCTACGCCGCCGAACTGGTCGACCAGGTGCAGCAGGCGATTCCCCGCGAGAAGATCGCGGCGCTGGTGGTGATGGGCGCGGGCGCGCGCTTTGCGGCGGAGCAGGCCGCGGGGGCGGCCCCGGCGGCCGATCCGCGCGTGACGGCCGCGCCGGCGGCGCAACTGGCGGATTTGGCGGACAAGTTGGCGGCGATGCCGGCGGCCCGCCTGGTCAAGACGCACAAAATGACCTATCCGGACGCGGAAACGGTGGCTCCCGCCGTGATGTCGATCGCCCAGGCGGCGCGGGCCCTGAAGGTGCGCGAGGTGTACGTCGTGCAGGCGACGCTGCGCGACGGCCTGCTGCGCGAGATGGCCCTGCGCGATTTCCGTTCCGCCGGCTACGAGGAGCAGGTGGTCTATTCCGCGCAGACCCTCGCGGCGCGCTACGGCGTCGATCCGGTCCACGGCCGGAACGTCGAGGCGACGGCGCTGGCCCTGTTCGACGAACTGCGCGAGGAGCACCAGTTGGGCGGCCACGAACGGCTGCTGCTGCGCTGCGCGGCGATCCTGCACGAGATCGGCACCTACGTGAACGCGCGCGCGCACCACAAGCATTCCATGTACCTCGTCCAGAACAGCGATTTGTTCGGACTGACGCGGCACGACATGCAGCTCGTGGCGATCGTCTCGCGCTACCACCGCAAGGCCGTGCCGAGCCCGGCCCATCCCGAGTTCGCGATGCTGCCGCTCGCCGACCGGATGACCGTCGCCAAGCTGGCCGCCCTGCTGCGGGTGGCGGACGCCCTCGCGCGCACCTACCGCGAGACGCCCCTGGCGCTGGAGTTCCGGCGCGAGGCCGACCGGTTCGTGATCGGGGTGCGGGACGTGGAGGACCTGACGATGGAGCGGCTGCAGCTGCGCGAAAAGGGCACCCTGTTCGCCGACGTGTTCGGCCTGGCGCCCGAGGTGCGCGAAGTGCGGGCCGAATTGCCCGGCGACGCCCTGGCCTGAGGTGGACCGGCATGAGCGCGGACAAAAAAGCCAAAGAAGCGGCCATGCCCTTCCTGAACCGGGAACTGAGCTGGATCCATTTCAATTTCCGCGTGCTGGAGCAGGCGGAGGACACCGCCCTGCCGCCGCTGGAACGGCTGAAGTTCGCGGCCATCACGGCCTCGAACGCGGACGAGTTCTTCATGGTGCGGGTGGGCGGGCTGAAAATGCTCCAGCGGCAGGGGGAGGAGCAGCCGGATCCGGCCGGGCTGACGCCCTCGGAGCAGCTCGCGGCGATCGCGGAGCGGATGCACGAGCTGGTGGAACGGCAATACGCCTGCCTGCTGAAGGCCATCGAACCGCCCCTGCGCAAGGGCGGCATCCGCCGCCTGGGCATGGACGAGCTGAGCGCGGCCCAGTTGAGCCACGCGGAGGCCATGTTCGCGGATGTCATTTTCCCGGTCGTCACGCCGATGGCGGTGGCGCCGGACGCGGAATTCCCGCTGCTGGCGGGCCTGGGCCTCCATCTCTACGTGCGGCTGGAAGGCGCGCCGGAGTCGGGCGGGGAACGCCATGCCGTGGTGGCGGTGCCCAAGGGCCTGGCCCGGTTCCTGACCTTGCCGGACGAAGCCGGATTTTCGTACGTCCTGCTGGAGGAAATCATGCGCGCCCATGTCGGGCGGCTGTTCCCCGGCGTGAAGGTGCTGGAATGCGCGGCGTTCCGCCTCACGCGCAACGCGGACATGGGCGTGCGCGAGGACCAGGCGGGCGACCTGCTCGACCTGATGCGCGAAGTGCTCGTCGAACGCAAGGAGAGCGACTGCGTGCGGCTGGAAATCGAAAAGGGCGCGTCGCCGGCGGCGCGCCGCTTCCTGCAGGCGGCGCTGAAGGTGGCGGCGGCGGACGTCTATGCGGTGCCGGGCCCGCTGGATCTCGCCGCGTTTTTCCGGCTGGCCAACCTGGCGGGCTACGACGCGCTGAAAATCGAACCGTGGCCGCCCCAGCCGGTGCCCGAGGCGCCCGCGGCCGAATCGATGTTCGCCGTGCTGCAGCGCGGCGACCTGCTGCTGCTGCACCCCTACGAAAGCTACGATCCGGTGCTGCGCTTGCTGCAGGAGGCCGCCGACGACCCCAACGTGCTCGCGATCAAGCAAGTGCTCTACCGGGTGAGCGAAAACAGCCCGGTGGTGGCCGCCCTGATGCGCGCGGCCGAGCGGGGCAAGCACGTCACGGCGCTGGTCGAGCTGAAGGCGCGCTTCGACGAGGCGCGCAACATCGATTGGGCCGACGCGCTGGCCCGCGCCGGCGCGCAAGTCATCTACGGCGTGAAGGGCTACAAGACGCACGCGAAAGTCTGCGTGATCGTGCGGCGCGAGCCGGAAGGCGTGGCGCGCTACGTCCATTTCGGCACCGGCAACTACAACGAAAAAACCGCGCGCCTGTATTCGGACGTCAGCTACCTGACCCGCGCGGAGGACTACGGGGCCGACGCCTCGGTGTTCTTCAACGTGCTCACCGGCTATTCCCAGCCGACGAAATACCGCAAGATCGAAGCCGCGCCGCTGGGCATCCGCCCGCGGCTGCTGGAACTGATCGAAGCCGAAGCCGAGCGCCGCCGGCAGGGCGAGGACGCCGCGATCGACGCCAAGATCAATTCGCTGGCCGATCCGGAACTGGCCGAGGCCTTGTGCCGGGCGTCGCAGGCCGGGGTGAAGATCCGGCTCAACGTGCGCGGCATTTGCTGCCTCCGCCCCGGCGTCAAGGGCGTCAGCGAAAACGTCCGCGTCGTCAGCGTGGTGGACCGCTACCTGGAACACGCCCGCATTTTCCGTTTCCACAACGGCGGCGATCCGCAGTTGTTCATGTCCAGCGCGGACTGGATGCCGCGGAACCTGGACCGGCGCATCGAACTGATGGTGCCGGTGGAGGATCGCGCCGCCGCCGAGAAACTCGGCCAGATCCTGGCCACTTGTCTGGCGGACACCCGGCAAGCCTGGCGGCTGCTGCCGAACGGCGCCTACGAGCGCCGCCAGCCAGACGCGCGGCATCCCCCGCTGCGCAGCCAGGAGGAGTTCCAGCGGCGCGCCGCGGAGCGCGCCGAGGCGGCGCTGCGCCAGGCGCCGGCGTTCGAGCCGCAGCGCCCGGCCGAACAGAAAAAGCAGGGTTGAGATGGCCCGGCGCGCATCCGTTTCCCCGCGTCGGCGCCGGACCCGCCCCGAAGCCGCGGGACGAACGCTGCACCGTCTGATGGCGGAACAATTGGCGGTCATCGCGGCGAACGAGCGGCGGGCGCTGCAGGGTTCGGTGGAGGCCTTGCACGACGTCCGGGTGGCGCTGCGCCGGATTCGCAGCTTGGCGGCGACCTTCGCCAAGCTGGATCGCGAGTTCCTGGAGCGGCTGGATCGGCGGATCGCGAAGGTCTGCGACCGCATGGGGGCGGCGCGCGACATGGACGTCTGGATCACGCTGCTGCGCGGCCTGATCCAGGCGGGCGGCCTCGATCCCGTCCCGGTCCGCGACCGCCGGGCCGCCTTGGCCGTGTTGCGGCGGCAGCGGACGCATCTGGCCCACGACGCGCTGACCTGCGGCCTGTTCCGCCGGGTGAAGACCATGTTGCGGAAACGCCTGCGGCGGGCGCCGCCGGGGCGGAAAAACGCGCCGGGAGCCCCCGTCTTCGTGGCGCGGCGCATGCTGGCCGTCCGCGAGTCGATCGCGGCGCGCTACCGGCGGGTGGGGAATTTCTCGAAGGGGCCGGCGCACGACCTCCGGCGCGCCGGCCGCCGCCTGCGCTATCTGGCGGAATTCTTCGCGCCGGAACTGGGGCGGGAGTGCGTCCGCGCGGGGCATTGGATCACGAAGGCGCAGGCCGCGCTGGGCAAGATGCACGACTGCGACAGCGCGCTGGAGCTGTCGCAGGGCCTGCCCTCCGGCGCCGCGCGCCGCGCGGTGCGCCGGGCGCTGGCCCGGCGGCGGGCGGCGCAACTGCGGAAATTCAAAACCGCCTGGCGGCATTATGCCGACAGGCGGTTGCAGACGACCTGGCTGGCGCGGCTGGCGGCCGCGGCGGCCGAGTGAGCCTTACATCTGGGTGAAGGTGAATTCCGCGCGGCGGTTCAATTGCCAGGACGACTCGTCGTGCCCGTTGGCCACGGGCCGCTCTTCGCCGTAGGAGCGGGTCTGGATCCGCGCGCCGTCGATGCCGCGCGAGATCATCGCGGCGCGCACCGCGAGGGCGCGGCGCTCGCCGAGCGACAGGTTGTATTCGTTGCTGCCGCGTTCGTCGCAATGGCCTTCCACGATCACGCCGTG
>JAKLIL010000013.1 GCA_022709625.1 Verrucomicrobiota bacterium | reverse complement strand
GTCGAGAAGCAGCTCGAAAACGCGTTCCGGCGCAAGGTGTGGCTGAAATCCGGCGGCTACCTGATCTTCGACGAGACGGAGGCCCTGGTGGCCATCGACGTGAACACGGGCCGGCACAAGGGCGGCAAGACGCAGGAAGAGAGCATCCTGGAGGTCAACACCGAGGCCGCGGTCGAAGTCGCCCGGCAACTGCGCCTGCGCAACATCGGCGGCCTCGTGGTGATCGATTTCATCGACATGAAAATGCGCCGGAACCAGGCCGCGGTGTACCGCACGCTGAAGGAGGCCCTGCAGCACGACAAGGCCCGCACCAACGTGCTGCCGGTCTCGCAGCTGGGCCTCGTGGAAATGACGCGCCAGCGCATGGAGGAAAGCCTGCGCGCGGCGAATTTCGCCGACTGTCCCTACTGCCACGGGCGCGGCAAGGTGCTTTCGAACCTCAGCATGAGCGTGCGCATCCAGCGCCGGATTCTCGAGGTGATGAAGAAAAACCAGCCGCGCGGGCAAATCCCCCTGCGCGTATCGGTCAATCCGATGATCATGGAGCGCCTTCGCAAGGAGGACGAGCAGGTGTTGATCGATCTGGAAAAGCGCTGCGGCACCCAGCTGACCTTCGTGAGCGACGTGAACCTCCACATCGAGGACTTCCGCATCGCCCACGGCCAGACCGGCGAAATCCTTTTCGAGGACCACGAGCAGTAAAGGGGGGCAGGGTTCAGGGTTTCGGGGTTCAGGAAGGATTTTCGGCTACCTGAACCCTGAACTCTGAACCCTAAATCCCCCTAACAAATCCTTGGCAATTGCTCGCCGGAGGGCGGTATCAGGCGCCGAACGGTGCCCAAGGCGGTGCGGGCGGAGACGCCGCCGCCTTTCCGCACCTCGCCGATGACGCGGGCCTGCGCCGTCGCCGGGTGCCGCCGCAGCACGGCCAGCGTTGCGTCGGCGTCGCCGGGGGCGACGAACACGGCGGCGCAGCCTTCGTTGGCGACGAAGAGCGGATCGAAGCCCAGCAGTTCGCAGGCCGCGCGCACCGGGTTCTCCACGGGAATCGCGGTTTCGTCGATTTGAAAGGCGAGTTTGGCGGCGGCGGCCAGTTCGCACAGCGCTCCGCCCAGTCCGCCGCGGGTGAGATCGCGGGCGCAATGGGGCGCCGGGCCCGTGGCGAACAATTCCAAAAAGGGGGCATGCAGCGAGGCGCAGTCGCTTTGGACGGGAGGCTCGAAGGCCAGTCCGTGCCGCTGCGCCATGACCGCGATCCCGTGTCGGCCGACGTCCCCGGTCAGGATGATGGCATCGCCCGGGAGGATCCGTTCCGGCGCCGGGGGGGCAGCCACGGCGATCTCGCCGACGCCGCTCGTATTGACGTAGAGGCCGTCGCCCCGGGGCCGTTCAACAACCTTCGTGTCGCCGGCGATGATGGCGACCCCGGCGGCGTCGGCCGCGGCGCGCATCGAGGCGACCACGCGCCGCAGGGTTTCGAGCGGCAAGCCTTCTTCCAGAATGAACCCCGCGGTCAGCGCCACGGGCCTGGCTCCGGCCATCAACAGGTCGTTGACGGTTCCGTTCACCGCCAGGGAACCGATGTCGCCCCCGGGGAAAAACAGCGGTCGGACCACGTAGGAATCGGTGGTGAACGCGGCCCGTTGGCCGCCCAGCGCGAAAAGCGTGGCGTCGTGGGGCGAAGCCGAATGCGCGCCAAACGCCGGCAGGAAGATCTCGCGGATCAGCGTCGCGGTCAGGGTGCCGCCCCCGCCGTGGGCTAGGGTGACGGCATCGTAGCGCGGCGTTGGGCGGGGGCAGGTCATCGGCATCGCGACATCCTACCGCAGGCAGGGCATCCCAAACAAGAACGAGACGCGGTGGCGGCGCGCCCGGGGCGCGCTTGCGATTCTGTGAAAGCTTATCGAAATCCGGCCATGGATCCGTATGGTTTTCATCCCGAGCTTGGCCTGCCCGCCGTAGCTTCGCGCGAAGGCGCGTCGAGGGTTCTCGGCTTGATTGCAAAAGTCGGCCGTCGGGATTTGGCCCGGATATTTCGACTCCGGCGCTGCGCGCCGACGTTCGATGTGACCCGGGTCGGCGCGAAATTGCAGCTGCGCCCGCGCGCCGGAGGCGGAAAGAGGCCGCGAGCGGCCGAGTTCGGCGTAAGGAGCAGCTGCAACCATTCCCTGGAACGCTTCGCGCTCTCCAGCGGGCTGGCCGCCGATCGCCATGGGGACGGGCACCTAGGATTTTTTCTTGCGGGGCGGCAGATTGCGCGCGCGCCGGATGGCGGCGGGTCCATGTTCCTTCCGGATGCGGTCGACGGTTTGGTCGAGTTTTTCCTTTTTGGTACGGATTTCGACCGGAAGTTCGAAAAGGTCGAGTTGGCGTTCGCGCTCGCGCTCGGCAAGTCCGGTCACGCCAAAGCCGATGAGGCGAACGGGTTGCTCGATCGCCACGTCGCGGAACAGGGCTTGCGCGAGCGCCTGCACGTCCTCCTCGAGGCGGGTGGGGCGCGGAAACGGCCGCGAGCGGGTGAAGGTTTCGAAGTCTTTCCAGCGGACCTTGAGGCGTCCCCCGGCGGCGAGGCGCCCGTCGGCCCGCAGGCGGCGGGCGACGTCCTCGACGAGTTCGAAGAGGGTGTTTTCCAGTACGGTGCGCGAGCGTTCGTCGTGCAAGAAGGTGTGTTCGCGGGAGATGGTTTTTTCGCGGACGTCGAGTTCGATTTCGCGGGGATCTTCGCCGAAGGCGAGGGCGCGCAGGTGGGCGGCGGCGTGGGGGCCGACGATGCTTTGCAGGAGGGCGAGGGGCGCGTCCTGGACGTCGCCGATGGTGTAGAGGGCGGCGCGGTCGAATGCCTGCCGGGCGACCTTGCCGACGCCCCACAGGCGCGTGACCGGCAGCGGCCGCAAGAAGGCGACGATGCCTTTGCGGTCGCAAGGCAGGACGGTCAGGCCGTCGGGCTTGCCGTATTCGGAACCCAGCTTGGCGAGGAATTTGTTGGGCGCGACGCCCACGGAACAGGTCAGCGCGAGTTCGGTGCGGATGTCGGCCTTGATGCGGCGGGCGATTTGCTCGCCGGAGCCGTAGAGGCGCTGCGAGCCGGTCACGTCAAGAAAGGCTTCGTCGATGGAGAGGCCTTCGACGTAGGGCGTGTAGCGGCCGAAAATCGCGAAGATCTGCGCGGAGACCATTTCGTAGCGCGGCATGTCGGGCGGGACGAAAATGGCGCGGGGGCACAGGCGCGCCGCTTCCCGGGAGGGCATGGCGGAATGGATGCCGAAAACGCGGGCCTCGTAGGAGGCGGTGGCCACGACGCCGCGCTGGTCGCGCGGGGCGCCGACTACGAGGGGGTGGCCACGGTATTCGGGGTGATCGCGCTGTTCGATCGCCGCGTAGAAGGCGTCCATGTCCACGTGGAGGAACGTGCGGCTGGAGGGGACGGCTTCGGGCATGGCCGCGTTCGACGTCACCAGTAAACCGGCTCGTCGGCTTCGGAGATCGGTGGGGGCGCGGGCTTGGCCGGCGGAGCCACGGGGGGCGGCGGGAACGTCGGCGTTTCGGACGTGGGCGCAGGGGGCCGTGCGACGTTTGGCGGAGCGGGCGGCGCAGGTTGTTCGCCGGCGGCTTCCGGCATTCGAGTCGATTCCGCCGCCGGCGGCTCGGTTGGCGCCCGGGCCGGAACTGCGGCCGGCAACGCCAGATCGACGATGCGCCAAGGCACCCAATCCACGGGCAGGCGGCCATCCAACAATTGCGCGCCGGCCAGGATTTTTCCGGGGTTGCCCAGCAGGGCCAGCGAAACGCGCAGCTTGATCTCGTCGTCGCCGTCGGGAACCCATTCGACCGCGTCCGCCGGCAGGCGCGCATCGAGATCCTTGACGGACACGATCCCGCGGGGCGTGGTTTCGATGGCGAGCTTGGGCATTTCGCCAAACGGGACGTCAGGGCGATAGCCAAACAGCGTGGCCACGAGGACGGCCGAGGGCGAAACGGGCTGGAGGAACTGGAACGATACGGTCAGATGGGTGCCGTCTCCGGACACGGTGCGGCCGATGAAATCGTTGTCGCGTCCGCCGAGCTGGCGGCTTTCGGCGGCGCTTTGGTCGGCAATGGCGTTCCATTGTTCGGACTGGCTCGCCAGCTCCGCGAAGAAATTCTGGTCGGGCCGGAACTGGGACACATCCTCTTCCGGCACGTCCAGATTGCCGGCGCCGTTCGGGAGCGCCAGATCTGCAAAATTCCCGAACAACTCGGTTTTGCGCACGAAGGAATCCAGATAGGCGGCGGCCGCGCCGTATTGCGAGTGGTGGCGCCGGAGGGCGGCCAGTTTGTTGGTGGCTTGGAAAGGCGCCAGGGCGTATTCGCGCCATTCGATTTGTCCTTCGAGAAACGCCGGCGGCACGGCGGGGCGCTCCGGCGCGGCGCGGCGCGGCCGCGGCCAATCCGTGAAATGGACGGGCGCGGCGAGGATTTCGGGGCGGATCCCGTCGGCCTCGAGATGCCAGAGGGCCACGCGCGCAAACAGGGCCAGCGCACGGTGGTCCACGTTGTGGTCGGCCGGATGGGGCATCACGAGGAGGGTGGGGCGGAAGTCGCGGACGACTTCTGCGAGGTCGTCGAGAACGTCTTCGCCGGCGTAGGCGGAACCGGGCGTCAAGGCCTGGGCATAGGGGACGGCGTGGGCGCGGGTGAGCATGGACTGCAGCGGCGGCACGGTGCGCCAATGGCCGTTCCAGACGTCGAGAGTGCAGGAATCGGGGTAGCCCAGAAAGACGACGTCGTTGGTGGCCAAGCCCAGTTGCCGCGCGGCGGCGATCGCCTCGTTCAGGCGCCGGGCTCCCTGCGAGCGCATGGCGCCGGGCGTGTCGACGGGGTGGTGGCGCGTAAAGAGGTACGCGATTTCATTGTTGTCCCCCATGGAAAAATAACACACGCGCACCGGCAAGCCCAGGGCCGCCGCTTCCTGGATCAGGCCCCCGGCGGCCAGCGTTTCGTCGTTGGGATGGGGGGCCAAAACCAGCAGGCGATCATCGTCGCCCAAACGCACGGGAGCGGGCGCGGCCCCCGCCGGCGACAATGCCAAGCCAGCCAGCATCAGGCTCGCGCAACACCAGCGCAGCAGGCGACGGCCGACCATGTCAGGCCCCTCCGGGCTTGGTGTTCATGAAGGCGAAATAGACGGCGCCCAGCAGGAACAGGAAAGAGATGGCATGGTTCCAGCGGAGTTTCTCGCCGAGCATCAGAATGGCGAACCCGGAAAACACGGTGAGCGAAATGACTTCCTGGATGATCTTGAGCTGGGTGGCCGAGAAGGTGGCATAGCCGATGCGGTTGGCCGGCACCTGGAAGCAATATTCGAAAAAGGCGATGCCCCAGCTAATAAGGATAACCACCAGCAGCGGCCATTTGGTTCCCCGCAGGTATTTGAGGTGGCCATACCACGCCAAGGTCATGAAGATATTGGACACGGTCAGCAACAGCACGGTTTTCATTGGAAATTGCGCTGCCATCCTAGGCAATCGGCCCACGGGTGCAAAGCCAAAAGACGGCGGGCGCAGCGTCATTCGGGGAAACCGTATGGACAGAATTCGTCCGTGGCGCGGGAAATACGCTTTGCCAGCGCGTTGGGGAGCATGATAAAGATGCGCGCCGAGGCAACGGGCCAATATGAAAGCCATCTCCTGGTGCGGACGCCGACCTTTACTCGTCGGCTGCGTGGGAACCGAGGCGCTTCTGCGCCGCTGCGCGCGGCGGGTTCCGGCCCACTGCGACCTGCTGGAAGCGCGCTTGGATTTGACCGGATTGTGCGGGGGCGAATGGCTCGAACTATGCGCGGCGGTTCAAGCGAAAGGATTGCCCGTTGTGTTGACCATTCGCAACCGGAGCGAAGGCGGCGCGTGGCGGAAACGGGAGGCCCGGCGTCTGGAACTGTACCGGCGGGGTTTTGACATCGTGTCGGCCATCGACATCGAGATCGCGGCTCCTTCCGCGAGACTCTTGGCGGCCGCCGCCCACCGGCACCGGGTCAAGGTGATTTCCTCTTTCCACGATTTTGCCGGGACGCCCTCCTTGAACCGCCTGCTGGCTGTGGTTCGGCGGGGCCGCCGCTTGGGCGCGGATGTCGTCAAAATCGCCACGATGGTGAAAGAACCCCATGATTTGGCCAGGCTGTTTGCCGTGCCGGCGCTGGCAAAAGGCCCTATCTGCGTGCTGGGCATGGGCGAGCAAGGTGATGTGTCGCGCATCGCGCTCCCGTGTGCGGGTTCATGCCTTGCTTATGGGGCCGTGGGAACCGCCACCGCGCCGGGGCAATGGAGTTGCAGCCGGTTGGCCAAGGAATTGAAGCGCTGGGGCGCGCGAATGGATTGAGGCGGCCTCGGCAAGCCTGCGCGTTCGTCGATAGGCCGGACGAACCGGGGCGCCATTGGGGGAAAGGGGTTGACAAAGAAGACACCTAGGGGATATTTCCTCACCCCGTTATGGCTTGCGAGGTGAAAATCCCTCTCGGTGAGCGGTCCTATTCGATCTGGATCGGCGCCGGCATGCTGTCCCGGTTGCCTGAGGCAGTCGGTGGATGCCATGGACGGGTGGTCACGGATGTCCATGTCGATGCCTTTTACGGCGATAACGTCTTGAACCGCCTTGACAAGGGGTGGGGCAAAGTCGTGTTGCCCGCCGGCGAGCCTTCCAAATCGGCGGCCCATTGGTCCGATTTGCTTGAAAAACTGGCGGCGGCGCGGCTGGACCGCACCAGCGTGCTGGTGGCGTTGGGGGGAGGGGTCGTTGGCGACCTAACGGGTTTTGCGGCAGCCACCTACATGCGCGGGCTCCGCTTCGTGCAGGTACCGACCAGCCTTCTGGCCATGGTGGATAGTTCGGTGGGGGGCAAGACGGGCATCAATCTGCGGGCGGGCAAAAACCTGGCGGGCGCTTTCCACCAGCCGATGGCCGTGCTGGCCGACACGGACGTCTTGGCGACTTTGCCGGCGCGGGAATTCGCCGCCGGCATGGCCGAAGTCGTGAAGTACGGCGTGGCGTTGGACGCGGATTTCTTCGCGTGGCTCGAAGAGCATGCGGACGCGATCCAGGCCCGCGATCCGGCGGCGCTGGAACGCATGGTGGCCCGCTGCTGCGAAATCAAGGCGGGCGTCGTGGCGCGGGACGAACGCGAAGGCGGCTGGCGCGCCGTCTTGAATTTTGGGCACACGCTGGGCCATGCCTTGGAACAGGCGACGGGGTATTCCGGCCTGCTGCATGGCGAGGCCGTTGCGCTCGGCATGCCGTTCGCGCTGGCGTGGTCCATCGAAGCCAAGGGCTTCGATCCCAAGGAAGCGGGGCGGGTGGTGTTCCTGCTGGCGAAGTTCGGATTGAATATTGCCGCGCTGAAACCGAAAAACCTCGACTGGCGCGCGTTGCGCGCGGCGATGGGGCGGGACAAGAAGGCGGCCGCGGGCGCGGTGCGCTTCGTGCTGTGCGACCGGCTGGGACACGCCGGCCTGCCGGAGGCGATCCCGGCGGACGACTTGGATGCGTTGCTGAAAGGATGGTGTCAAGATGTCCTCGGTCAATGAATGGGTCGTTCGCGAGTATCTGGAGGCGCTGGGATTTCTGGTGCGCCAGCCGCGGAAGTACCAGGTCGTGGCGCGTTCCAAGGGCCTGCACGAGGAAGTGGACCTGCTGGCGGTGAATCCGGCGGTGCCGCCGGGGACGCCGTTGCCCAAGGCCAAGCTGTGGGGAGCGGGCGAACTGGCGCAGGTGGCAGGCGCGATCGTCGCCGTGCGCGGCTGGCATTCGGAAAAGTTCACCGCCGCCATGCTGGCGAGTTCGCCCGAGATCTACCGCTTTGCGGAGCCCGAATCCGTGCGGTCGGCCGAGGCGGAATCGGGCCAGCCGAATCCGGCCAAGATCCTGTGCATGGCCGATCTGCCCACCGATCCCGATCAGCGCGCCGAAGCCTTGGGCTTTCTTAAATCCCGCGGGATCGACGGCGTGATCCTGTTCCGGCCGATGCTGCTGGAACTGGCCAATCTCGTCGACGCGAAAAAGACCTACGAGAAATCCGACCTCCTGCAGATTCTGCGGATCCTGAAAAACTACGATTTGCTCAAGACCGGCCAAATGGATTTGTTTGCCCATGCCCGGCGGCGCAGGCCCGCGGCGCCCGTGCCCGAACAGACCGGCGAACTGCCCGCGACCGGCCATCCGGATGCCGACATTCCGGCCGAAGGTTGATTTTCCCGGACGGCGTTGCCCATGACCGCGCGCGAAGCCTACGTCGTGCTGAACCAGATCGAAGGAATCGGTCCGGTGCGGGTGCGCGCGCTGTGCGAAGCCCTGGGTTCTCCGGAAGCCGTCCTGGCCGCGTCCAGCGCCGCCTTGGCCGCGGTTCGCGGGATCGGTTCCAAGGTGGCGGAAGGCATCGTCGCCCAGCGGGACGCGTTGGACGCGGCGCGCGAGGAAAGCGCAGCCGCCAAGCTGGGCGCGCGGCTTGTCACACCGGTCGATGCCGGCTATCCCGAACCGCTGAACAACATCTACGATCCGCCGTTGTGCCTGTACGTGCGCGGCACCTTGGCGCCAACGGATGCCCGGGCGCTGGCCATCGTGGGCACGCGGCGTGCCTCCCACTACGGGATCGCCCAGGCGGAACGGTTGGCCTACCAGGCCGCCAAGGCGGGGTTTGCCATCGTCAGCGGCTTGGCCCGCGGCATCGATACCGCGGCGCATCGGGCGGCCTTGCAGGCGGGCGGGCGTACGCTGGCGGTGCTGGGCGGAGCGCTGGACAAGCTCTATCCGCCGGAAAACCGCGACCTGGCCGAGCAGATCGCCGCGCAAGGGGCGTTGCTCAGCGAATTCCCGTTGGGCCGCGCTCCCGACCGGACGACGTTTCCCTACCGCAACCGCATCGTGAGCGGTCTCTGCAAGGGCGTGATCGTCGTGGAAGCCGGCATCGACAGCGGGGCGATGAATACCGCCGAGCAAGCCATGGAGCAGGGGCGCAGCGTGATGGCGGTGCCGGGCCGCGTGGATCTGGACGGCGCCCGGGGACCGCATCGGCTGATCAAGAACGGCGCGCGCCTGGTGGAGGATTTGGACGACGTCCTGAAGGAATTCGAGTTTCTGTTTCCGCCGGCCGAACGGGCGCGCCTGGTCCGGCAGCAGGATGCCCGCCAGCGGCTGACCTTGGCGCCGGCGGAGGAAGCCGTGGTACGCGCGCTGTGGACGGAGCCCGAACTCGACGTGGACGTGCTGATCCGGCGGACCGGCCTGTCCTCCGCCCAGCTGATGACGCTGACGATGCAACTGGAAATGAAGCGCGTGGTTCGCCGGCTGCCGGGCCGGCGGCTCGCGCTGATGGATGAGATCCGCCAGTGGGAACTGGCCCCGGCGGACGCAACCTCTTGAAGAAAGGAATACGGAACATGGGCAAGAATCTGGTCATCGTGGAATCGCCCGCGAAAGCGCGGACCATCAACAAACTGCTGGGTGGAGATTACGTCGTGAAAGCCTCGATGGGGCACGTGCGGGATTTGCCCGAGCGGGCGCTGGGCGTGGACATCGAACACGGGTTCGCGCCCCAATACGTGCCGATCAAAGGGCGGGCCAAGGTCCTGGCGGAACTGCAGGCGGCCGCCGCCAAGGCGCAAACCGTCTATCTGGCGCCCGATCCGGACCGGGAAGGGGAGGCCATTGCCTGGCACCTGCGCGAGGCGCTCAAGGCGAAAACCCCGCTGGAGAAATTCCGCCGGGTGACCTACAACGAAATCACGCCGGCGGCGATCCGCAAGGCTTTTGGCCAGCCGGGCGCCATCGACCAGTTGCGCGTGGATAGCCAGCAGGCGCGGCGCATTCTGGACCGCGTCGTGGGCTACAAGGTCAGTCCCATGCTGTGGCGGCGGATCCCGGGGGCCTCGAGCGCCGGCCGCGTCCAATCGGTCGCGCTGCGGCTGGTCTGCGAGCGCGAAAAGGCCATTCGGGATTTCAAACCCGAACCCTACTGGATTCTGGGCGTCAAGGCCGCGAAGCGCGTGGATCCGCGGGCGCCCTTTACCGCCTGCCTGGCGAAATTGAACGGCGCCAAGGCCGACGTGAAGGACGAAGCGCTGGCGCAGCGGCTCGTGGCAGAACTCCGGCAGCGGGAATTGCGCGTGGCGGACATCAGCCGCAAGGAAATCCGCAAGAACGCGCCGCCGCCGTTCATTACCAGCAGCCTGCAGCAGGCCGCCAGCGCCGCCCTCGGCTTTTCGCCGGCGCGGACGATGCGCATCGCCCAAAAGCTGTACGAAGGCGTGAATCTCGGCCACGGCGAGGCCTCGGGCTTGATCACCTACATGCGCACGGATTCGTTCTCCGTCGCCCAGGAGGCGCGCGACCAGGCGCGCGAGTACATCCTCAAGACGCACGGGCCGGAATTCCTGCCCGAGACGCCCAACGTGTTCCGCAGCCGGGCGAACGCCCAGGAAGCCCACGAAGCCATCCGCCCGACCGACCCCGGCCGTACGCCGGAGAGCTTGAAGGCGATTCTGGAACGCGACGAGTGGCGGCTCTACGATCTGGTCTGGCGCCGCTTCATGGCCAGCCAGATGGCGCCCGCCCGCATCGCCCAGCGCACCGCCGAAATCGAAGCGGTGGGCGGCCCGCACGCCGGCCCGGACACCTTCCTGTTCCGGGCCACGGCCTCGGAAATCGCGTTTCCCGGCTTCATGCGCGTGTCGGGCCTGGAACAGCGGAAAAAAGAAGAGGCGGAAAACGGCGACGGCGAAGAGAGCGAAACTCTCCCGCCCCTGGACCCGGGCGAAGGGCTCGACCCCGTCGAATGGCTCAGCGACCGGAAGGAAACGCAGCCGCCGCCGCGTTTCACCGAGGCCTCGCTGGTGAAAATCCTCGAGGAAAACGGCGTGGGCCGCCCCAGCACCTATGCCCAGATCATCTCGACCTTGCTCGACCGCAAATACGTGGATCGGGAGAAGCGCGCGCTGGTGCCGACGGATCTCGGCCTGAAGGTCTGCGACTTCCTCGTCGCGAACCTGGAGACGCTGTTCGACGTGCAGTTCACCGCGGGCATGGAGGCCCAGCTCGATCAAATTGAAGAAGGCAAGGTGGCCTGGACGGACATGCTGGCGGGGTTCTACGCCCGGTTCCAGGACTGGCTGGGCGCGGCCCGGGGCCCCGCGGCGGATGCCGCCGCGGTCGGGAAGATGCTCGCGGCCCTGGCCGCCGTCAAGGAGTGGCAGCCGCCCATGAAACGTGGGGCCAAGACCGTCTACAGCGACGAAAAGTTCACCGAGTCGATCCGGCGCCAGTTGGCCGAGAAGAAACGGCCGATCTCCGGACGCCAGCACGACGCCCTCGCCAAACTGGTCTTCCGCTACAAGGACCAGATCCCCGGTGCCGACGGGCTCATCGCCGAATTGAAACTGGTGCCGCCGGCGGGGCTGGCGGAGCGCGGCGAACCCCCGCGCAAGGAAACCATTCTGAAGTTGGCGTTGCTCGAGAACGTGACCTTCGATCCGCCGCGCAAATTCGGCAAGAAAGTCTACGACGACCGCGAATTCTGCGCTTCCCTGCGCAGCCAGGTGGCGGGCGGCAAGCGGCTTTCGCCCGCGCAAGTCGCCTATCTCGACAAAATCGTCCGCAAGTATTCCAAGCAGATTCCCGAGTTCGAGCGGCACGTCGATTCCCTCGGCTTGGCGGCGGAACCCCCACCGCCGCCGGAAGGACATCTCGACGAAATATTGGCGCTGTTCGACGCCGTGCGCGAATGGCGGCCCGCCAGCACCCGCAAAGGGCGCACATGGGACGACCGCGAATTCCTGAATTCGCTGAAAACCCAATACGCGCAGCGCAAGCAACTGTCCTACAAGCAAGTGAATGCGCTCAAGCGGTTGGCGGTGTTCTATGCCGGCCAGATTCCCAACTATGCGGAAGTCATGCCCCGCCTAGGCTTGCCCCAGCCCCGTCCGCCGAAGAAAGCGGCCGGGGAGGTTCCGGTTACGGAGTAGACGGATCGGCGGGAGGGCGCTCCATGGGTATGGGACAAGGCCAGCCCCGCCCGCCCACGGTCACGCGCTTGTGCGTGGCGGCGGCGCCTCCCGGTCCCGCGCGGACGGCGGTCTTGGCCACCGATCCGGCGATCGAACAATTCGTGCGCCACTTGCGGGCCGAACGCAATGCCTCGGAACACACTCTGGCCGGATATTTGTCCGACATCCGCCAATTTTGCGGTCAGGTCTGGGGCCCAGCGCCCCCGCCGTACCCGTGGAAATCCCCGGATCGCTATGCCGCCCGGCGCTTTCTCGCGTCCTTCCAGCAGGCGGGCCGCACGCCCACCACGGCCAACCGCAAGATGTCGGGGCTGCGCACGTTCTACCGATTTCTCGTGCGCGAAGGCTTGGTGAAGGACAATCCCTTCGCCGGATTGCGGCAGCCCAAGGCCCGGCGCCGCTTGCCGAAGGTGCTGAGTCGCGCCGAAGTCCTCCGGTTGCTCGAGGCGCCGGGCCGGGTGCGCGCCCGGCCACGGCCGAACGCGGGCGAGGTCGAACATCGCTTTGCCGATTATGCCGCCGTGCGCGATGCCGCGATCCTGGAAATGCTCTACAGCACCGGCATGCGGATCGCCGAACTCTGCCAGCTGACGGAGGCGCGGCT
>JAKLIL010000129.1 GCA_022709625.1 Verrucomicrobiota bacterium | reverse complement strand
CCGACGTAGCCGGCCGTTCCCAGCGGCGCAGCAACTACGAAAACGTAATCGGTTATCTCCGCCAGGACGGCGTCAATCTGGTCGACGCGCACGCCTTGTTCCGGGAATGGAAGAGCGAGCCGGGCGCGCCCGCGTTGTTTACCAAGGGCGGCACGCATTGGAACCACTACGGCGCCGCCCGGGTGGTTGAATTGGTCGCCGCTCGTCTGCGGGAACTAACCGGGAAGGATTTGCCTGGCCTGCGGGTGGTCGGCTCCGTGACCAACCGGACCGTCGTGGATTCCGACAACGATCTCGGCGAATTGGTCAATATATGGCGGGGAGATGCGCTGGCGGGGCCGCAAGTCCATCCCGTGATTGAAAAACAAGCGGGGAGCTATTTGCCGGGCGTCCTGTTCGTCGGCGACAGTTTCGTGTTCACGCTGACGAATCTTATGGATCGCGAGCAACTCTATCGCCGCCGCGACACCTTTTACTATTTCAAGCGCCGCTTCGCGCATCCCGCCGCGGTGGACGCGCCCTTGGACAAAAGCCAGCTCGACCTGCTGCAGGAAGTCCGCGGCCGCGACGCCGTGGTGATCGAGGTCGGGGAATACTGGCTGCCGAAAATCGGCTTTGGCTTTGCGACGGAGCTATTGAAGGCCTACGACGCCTTGGATGCGGCGGCGGGCGGAACCAAGCCCTACGGGGCACCCAGCAATTGATTCTTGAGCGATTCCTGCGCAGGGGTTTTGCCCAGCCAGATCGCGAACAAGGCTTTCTTCAAGTCGAGGCCGGCGATGGTTCCGAGCGTCGTTTCGGAGTCGTCCGCGGCTTTGCGGAAGAGCGTGGCCAGGCCGTCGGGACCGTAGCGCATCGTGACCACGTCGCCTTTCTTGAATTCCGTTTTGTCGAACTGGGCGAGAAAGGCGGAAGTCTGGTCGGACGCGTAGCCGGATTCCGCGGCCTTGGCAAATCCGCCGGTGGTGGTTTCGACGAAACGCGCGCGCGTGATCAGGCCGCTCTTGATGGCCAGCCGGAACTCCATGGGTTGGTCCGCTTCCAGGATGGCGGCGGCCTCGGCGCCTTTCAGTTCCGCGGGCACGTAGAGCGAAAGCTCGTACATGGTGCCGAGCAGGAACTTGGTCCGGAGGCCGGACCCGTTGAGGACGAGTTCGTCGGCCGCCGCCGCGGCGGAGAGGAAGGCGGGGAGGAGGGCGAGGACGGCGAGAAGTCGTTTGCTGTTCATGGGTTCTCCTTGGGTTGGTCGGCGACAATACTAGACGGTGGATTCGTTCAGAACAAGCTCCGCTCTTGGGGCCCGAGCCAGCGGGCCACGTAGGCCTCGATGTCGAATTTGCGGCGCAGGCCGTTGGCGTTCATATAGCGGACGGTGCCAAACGTGGGCCGTTCGGTCCAGGGACGGTCGTGGAGGCCGAAACACCACGCCACGCCGACGAATCCGTTGGGATCTCGCCCGTCCAGCTCGTATTTGTTGTTGAGCCGCAGGGCGGTTTCAAAGGCTTCCTCGGGCGTCCGGCTCCATTCGAGGATTTTCTTGCCCCAGTACATGCGCATGTAGTTGTGCATCCGCCCGGTGCGGACCATTTCGGCCTGGGCGGCGTTCCAGCAGGGGTCGTGGGTGGCGCCGGCCTCCCATTGCGGGAACGCATAGGTGTATTCCCGCTTGTCGCGCCGGTGCTTTTCAAGCGTTTGCCGGGCCCAGGCGGGCAGCGTTTCGTAGCGGTCGTAGCCGGCTTTGAACCAACAGGCGTTCAGGCTCAGTTCGCGCCGCACAATCAGTTGCTCCAGAAAAGCCTCCTGGGCCACTCGCGGCGCATCGACGGCCTCCACCCGCAGGGCGATGTCCAAGGACGAAATCTGGCCGAAATGCAGATACGGACTCATGCCGGAACAGCCGTCGCGGACGGGATCGCTGGCGTCTTCCGCGTAGTCGGCCAGGCGATGGCGAATGAAGCGGTCCAGCCAGCGGTTCGCGGCGGTTAGTCCGCCAACCAACCGGTCGGACGGCGGCACGCCGTTGTCGATGCTCAGGCGGCGGCACACTCCGGCGGGATCGTCCAAGGCCAGAGAGCGTTTGACGAGGGCCACCGAGGGTACCGCGGCGGCCGGGGATTTTGCCGGCTTCAGGAATTCGGCCAGTTGCCGGTGGATTTTGGGGCGGATGGTACGCGCGGCGAATTCCGCATGGTCCGAGATGGCCGCCACCGGCACGATGCTGTCGGTTTCCACGACGACGAACGGGCAGGCGAGGCGTTTGGCGACCTGGGCCCGCCATTCGCGCTGCACCCGCAGATACCCCATGTCGCCGACCACCAGCGTCGCGCTTTTGGCCAGATCGGGCACGACCTCTTCCGGAGAGCCAGCCCGAACGCACAGGCCAAGGCCGCGTTCGGCGAGGCGCTGCTGGGTCTCCCGCAGCCCTTCCAGCATGAACTGGTAGTGGCGGCGGTTGGCTTCCGGAAAACGTGTCAGCGCGAATCCTGCGACCGCCGGAAGGCCTCTGGCGTTCGCCTGCTTGACGGCATGGTCCAGCGCCGGATTGAACTCCGCCCGCTGGGCCTGTTGCATCCAGTAGAGGATGTATTTTCCGCGCCGGGGCGGGGCTGCGTTCAGGGGGTGAAGCCGGGCGGGATGAATCGTGGTTTCCATGCTGAAACGGGCCTTCCAACGGTGGCCATGGCCGTAAATGTGCTGGGAATCCCCCGAAAAAGCAATGCCATCCGGCGTCGTTCTTTCCCGGCGGCCGGCTTTGCGCTACCCTGGGGGGCATGAAACTCGCCAAAATCATCTCCGGCGGCCAAACCGGCGCCGACCAGGGGGCCTTGAGCGCCTGCCTCCAATGCGGATTTCCCTACGGCGGCTGGATACCCCGCGGACGCCGGACGGAAAAAGGGAAAGTCCCCCTGCGCTACCGCGCCCTGCGCCAGCACCGTTCCCGGCACTATCCCCCGCGAACCGAAGCCAACGTCGAGGCCGCCGATGGCACCGTGATCTTTACCTTCGGCAAGCCGGATGGCGGCTCGCTGCTGACCCGCGCCTTCGCCCGGCAGCATCGCAAGCCGTGCCTCCACGTCGATTTGAACCAGCCGCTGGAAAAAGGCGTGGCGCGAATCGTGCGTTGGCTGAAACGCAACTGCCCCGACGAATGCATTCTGAACGTGGCCGGCTCGCGGCGCAGCAAGGCGCCCGGCATCCACATGCGGGTCAAAAAGACCATCGTCGTCCTCTTGGCGGAGGCGAACCGGCCTTCCCGGCGCGCCCAGCGGGCGCACCTACAATCGAACCGGCTATTCTGTAGCTGCGCTCGTTGAGCGCGGCGGTTTCCTGCCGACTGGCCATCGGGTTCTGGCCGAGGCGGAGATGTCCGTCCTTCCCGGCGCGCCCAGCGGGCGCACCTACAATCAAAACCGGCTTTCTGTAGCTGCGCTCGCTGAGCGCGGCGGTTCCCCGCCGGTCGGCCATTGGGCTTTAGCCGAGGAGGATACGGCTGCCCCATCCAGCGCGCCCAGCGGGCGCACCTACAACCAAACCAAGCATTCTGTAGCTGCGCTCGCTGAGCGCGGCGGTTTGGCGGTTGTCATCCTTCCGGACGCCGAATCAATTCCGCCGGCGCCCGCCCAACAATCCGGCCCGCCAGAGGTAGTAGAGCAGGGTCAGCAGCGAGCTGACCGCCCCCGCCACGTAGGTCAGGAACGCGGCGGTCAGGACCTTTCCGGCATCTTGCTGTTCGGCTTCCGTCACGATTCCCGCCGACACCATCGAGCGGCGCGCGCGCGCGCTGGCATTCCATTCGACCGGCAGCGTAACGACCGAGAACAGGACGCCCAGCGAAAACAGGCCGACGCCCAGCTTGATCAGCATCGGCTGCTGGAGCACGAACCCCAGCATCAGCACGAAGTAGGAAAAATAGCTGCCGAACCGGGTGACGGGAACCATCGCGTTGCGGAATCCCAGCCAGGCGTAGCCCGAAGCGTGCTGCAGCGCATGCCCCGCTTCGTGGCAGGCCACGCCGATCGCGGCGAGGGAAGGGGACCCGTAGACGTCGGGCGAGAGCCGCAACGTGCGGGAACGGGGATCGTAGTGGTCGGACAGGAAGCCGGTGGTCTGTTCCACCGTCACGCCATCGATGCCGTGCCGGCCGAGCATGCTGCGGGCGGCCTCGGCTCCGGTCAGGCCGGATTGCGATTCGATCCGGGCATAGCGGGCAAACCGCGATTTCGTCAGGGCCGTCGCGAACATCGAAAGCAACAGCGCCGGCAAGGCGAACATCACGTAGAACGGATCGAAATACATCGCGCGCTCCTCTGCCCGTTGTCGAAGTTCGGTCGGGGGATGGGGGCGTCCAGCGCCTTCCCGCTCCGTTGGCCTGTTCGTTGTTTTGGCATCGTCTCCTATGATTTCGCCATGGGAACGGCAATGTCAATACGCCGTTCTTGGCCGTGGCCGTCGTGGGCGCATCCCCGTTTCACTGACCGATCGGAGTTAGACGGTTTCGTTCCGTGAAATTGGGCATTTTGGAGTGCGCGGGCACGACCGCGCTTTTCTGGCCGCGACATGTCGCGGCCCCAAAGCAGCGTCATGCCGCCGCACTCCATATCCAGACAAGGTAAATCCTACGTGTTGAAGTCAACGAACCGGGGATGCGCCGGACCGCGCCGCGCGGCCCCAGGGCCAACGCATCTACATCTTCCGATCCATTCAACGCAAAGGGCGCAAGAGGCGCGAGAGGAACGCAAACGCCGAACCCTTTCATCTGAAATGCAATTGAAATTATATTTTCTCCTGCCGCTTTCCAGAAAACCATCCCTCCAATTCCAGAAAATGTACGCCATGGCCCGATTTCGCCCTCTGGCGTTTGCGCATCTTTTGCGTCCATGGCGTCGCTTGCGTTAAAGGGCTGTTCGGTCCGATGCGGATTTCGGAGTGTTTTGATGCGTTTGCCCTGGGAGCGGCCCATTTCGGGGTTCCGCCGGCCGGGAAACCGGTGTATACATGCGGTGGCACGGGCGCATGTGGCGCTTGGCATCGAACGGAGGAGCCATGCAAACGGCATTGCCTACGGAAATCAAACGCGGCCAGGTGCTGCTCTTCGACGCCGTTCCCCACGTCGTGGAAGAACTGCGCGTCGCGGGGACGGCCAAGACGAAACACAAGCTGCATGCGCTGGTGCGCAATCTCCACAGCGGCCACGTGTTCGAGCGCACGTTCGCGGACAACGAACGGGTCGCGACCACCGAGTTGGAATACCGGCGCGTCGGCTACAGCTACAACCAAGGGGATGAGTTCATTTTCCTGGACGCCGCGACCTTCGAGGAACTGCCGTTGACGGCCGTACAGCTCGGCGACCGCAAGTATTTCCTGAAGGAAAACGAGGAATACCGCGCCCTCTTCCTGGAGGGCCGGCTGCTGGACATCGTCCTGCCCGACACCATGGAGTTGGCCGTTCTCGAAACCGCGCCGGCCCAGCACGGGGGCGGCGATTCCGCCTGGAAAACCGCGCTCATGGAAGGCGGCCTTTCCATCATGGTGCCGTTGTTCGTCGCCTCCGGCAGCAAGCTGCTGGTCGATACCAAGACCCGCAAGTACGTCGGCAAGGCGTGAGGCGGCGGCCATGAGTGGATGCGAAGTGGGCATGCTGGTTTGCTTCGGGGCGAGCTGGCCGCTCTCCATCGCCAAAGCGGTGCGGACCAAAATCGTCGCGGGCAAAAGCCCCTTGTTCATGGCCGTGCTTTGTTGCGGCTATGCCTGCGGCATCGCGCATAAGCTGCTGTACTCCCTGGACTGGGTCGTCGCCCTCTACGCGCTCAACCTCGTTCTGGTGGCCACCGACCTCGC
>JAKLIL010000128.1 GCA_022709625.1 Verrucomicrobiota bacterium | reverse complement strand
CACTCGTTACGGAATACGCGACGGCCAACGGGTGGCGCGTCCAAACCAATTCCCTGCTTGGCCCCATCCAACTGGATGGCTTGCCCGCCGCCTCTTCCGTGGCGTTCCATGCGCCGGTCGCATTCCCGTTCCCGTTGCGCATCGGCTACGCCACGTACGCCGCCAGTCCAGCCGGCCATTGACCGGACCCGCCTCCGCCATTTTTTCCGCTGTTGCCCCGTGCCATGTCTTGGGCTAGGATTTGGATTCCAGATGCTGGAGACCAGGGAAAGCGAGCCAACGATGAGCCCAATCAAACTAGGCCTGCCCAAGGGCAGCTTGCAGGAAAGCACCTTCGCCCTGATGAAAAAGGCGGGCTGGAACTTCAAGCTCGGTTCGCGCTCCTACGTGCCGACGGTGGACGATCCCGGCATCGTCGCGCGCCTCATCCGCCCGCAGGAAATACCGCGCTACGTCGAATTGGGACTGCTCGACGCCGGCCTCACCGGCTACGACTGGATCTACGAGAACGGGTCCGACGTGGTCGAAGTCGCCGAACTGTGCTATTCCAAGGCGACAAGCAATCCCGTCCGCTGGGTGGTGGCCGTACCCGAAGACTCGCCCATCCAGCGGGTGCAGGATCTCCAGGGCAAGCGCATCGCGACCGAAGCCGTCGGCCTCACCAAGCGCTATCTTGCCGAACACGGCGTGACCGCCGAAGTCGAATTCTCCTGGGGTGCCACCGAAGTCAAGGCGCCCGAACTCGTCGATGCGATCGTCGAACTCACCGAAACGGGCTCTTCGCTGCGCGCCCACCAGCTGCGCATCGTCGATACGGTGCTGACCTCCACCACCCGGCTCATCGCCAATAAAACCGCCTGGGCGGACAAAGACAAACGCGCCAAGCTCGAACAGTTGGCCCTGCTGCTCCGCGGCGCCCTGACGGCCGAGAACAAGGTGCTGCTCAAGATGAACGCCAAGAAAGGGGATGTGGCCGCCATTTGCCAGGTGCTGCCCGCCCTCCATGCGCCCACGGTGAACCCCCTGGGCGATCCGAGCTGGGTCGCCATCGAAACCGTCGTGGACGAAGCCGTCGTCCGCGAAATCATCCCGCAGCTGAAGGCATCGGGCGCCTCGGGCATTATTGAACTTGCATTGAACAAAGTGGTGCCGTAAAAACGCCAACCAAGTTCCAGTAGGAGGACTGCAGCATGGGTTCCGTCAAAAAGAAACGCCGTCTGAAGATGGCCAAGCACAAACGCCGCAAACGTCTGCGCGCCGACCGCCACAAGAAGAAGTAAGGTGCCTCCGCCCGCTCGCGGGCGCGCCATGCGCGGCGTTCTCCATTGGCGGCTTGCGCTCGGCCTTGCGCTCGTCGGTGCCGCGGCGGGCTGTCGCTCGCTGCCCCGCCCTTCGCCCATGCTGGACGAAGGGCTTGTTTCGTCTCCCGTTCTCTCCGCCGCCGAGGAGCGGGCGGCCCAGGCGCACGCCCTCTACTCCCTCGGCATCCACCACGAACTGGCCGACGAATACGACCTGGCCTACGCGGCCTACCGCCAAGCCGCGGAGCTGGAGCCCGACAACGAGCACCTCCTCCTGCGCCTGGCTTCCACGCTCGTGCTGCAGCGGAAAACCGCCGAGGCGCTCCGCGTCGTCGAAGAATTCCTGGTGCGGCATCCGGCCTCCGAAAGCGCCTTGCTGTGGCTGGCCACCTTCTACGGCACGGCCGGTAACCAGGAACGCGTTCTCCAGTTGTTCCGCCAGATGACGCGGCAATTCCCGGAAAAGCCGCTGGGCTGGCTCCAGTTGGCCGCGGCCACGGGCCGTTCCGCGGACCTCGCGGCGAGCGAAGCCGTTCTGCAGGAGGGGTTGGCGCGGGCAAAACCGCCCGCGGCGTTGCGCCAGGAACTCGTCCGCATCCAACTCGGCCGGATGCAGTCGGCCAAGATTCCCGCGGAGCAAGCCCAAGCCCGCGCCGCCGCCATCGGCCTATTGCGCCAAGTGGCCGAGGAACTCCCCGGCGACATGGAGACCCTCTACGCCTTGGGCGACTTGCTGGCCAAGGACGGGCAGTTCGAAGAGGCCATCCGCGCCTACGAAAAAATCGAACGGATCCGGCCTGCCGACCGGCAGGTCAAACAACGCCTGGCCCGTACCTTCCTGGCCATGGACGATCAACCCAAGGCCATCGCCGCGCTGGAAACCCTGGCCCGCGACGCGCGCGAACCCGGCAACGCCAACTACTATCTCGGCGAACTCTACCTGCAGGCGCGGGACATGACGAACGCGGCCGCGCATTACCGCCTGGCCGCGAACGCCCTGACGAACGAACCCGCTCCTTGGCTCAAACTCGCCGCCATCCAGGCGGAGGAAGATCCGGCCGTCGCCGCCGCCACGCTGACGGAGGCCCTCGACCATATGCCGGGCGATCCCCACCTCCTCGAAGTCCTGGCCTTGGTCCGGCTGAACCAGGAACGCTTCGCCGAGGCCGCCGACCTCATGCGGCAAGCCTACGACGCCGCTGCCGCCGCCGAATCCGGCGACGGGCCCTCGCCCCTGTTCTTCTACAACTACGCCACGATCTGCACCCATTTGCGCCGGACCCAGGAAGCGGTGGGTTGGCTGCAACGCGCCATCGCCCAGGAACCGGACTTTCTGGATTTGTATCTGCAGCGCGCGACGTCGTATCCGCCCGCTTTCCGCCGGAACGCCACGGAGGTCCTGCGCGCCTTGGCCAACCTGCCCTCCACCGAATCCGCCGCCGTCCACGCCCATCTCGCCACCCTCTATCTCGCGCAGGACAAACCCGCCCGGGCCGCGCGCGAATTCGAGAAAGCCCTGGACGCCGTCGGCCGGGATCCCTTGCAGTCCGAGATCCTCACCCCGCGTTTCCATTTCTGGTTCGGCGTTGCCCTCGACCAGGCCAAGCAGACGGATCGCGCGGTCGAGATGTTCGAAGCGTGTCTCGCCAAGGACCCCGAATACGCCGACGCGTTGAACTACCTTGCCTATGTGTGGGCCGTGCGCGGCGTCCGCCTCGACGAAGCCCTCCGCCATGTCCAAGCCGCCTTGGCCCTCGATCCCGACAACGCCGCCTATCTGGATACGCTCGGTTGGGTGTATTACCAGCAGGGCCGCTATGCCGAGGCGCTCGAATTGCTCGAGAGGGCCAACGAACTCCGCCCCGACGATCTCGAAATCCGCGAGCACATCGAGAAGACCCGCGAAAAACTGGGCAAGTGACGGCGCCAGCCGCGGATCACGCCCCGCCGATTCTCCCCGCTACGCGTTGAGGGCCGCGCCGATGGCGCCCAAGAGCGCCACGCAGGCCGTGTCCGTCCGCAACGGGCGCGGTCCCCAGGAAACGGCATCGAAGCCGTGTTTGGCCAGCAACTCCATTTCGGATGGGATCCAGCCGCCTTCCGGGCCCACCGCCAGCAGAACGCGGCTGGCCCGGGGCAGCGCCGCTAGGCGTTCGAAGGGCAGGGTCTTTTCGCCCGGATGGGCAACCAGTCGCAGCGCGTAGGGCCCGGCTTCCGCCAATTCATCCTCGATCAATTTCCGAAAGCGCCGATGCACGCTCACCCGCGGCAGACGGGTATCGCGGGCCTGTTCCAGGCCTACCAGCAGCGCGGCACGAACATGCGCCGGCGCCAAAACATGGGTGTCGAAATAGCACCGCTCCGTTTTCCACGCGTTGGAAACCAGGATGCGCCCCACCCCCAGCGAGGCCAAGACGGGCCAGAGGCGATTCATCGTCTTGGGACGCGGCAGCGCCAACAGCACATCCACGCGCGGGATCGGCGGAACCACGTTTGACAAGGCGCAGCGCAGATGGAGTTCCTGCCCAGCCGCAACCACGGTGGCCGTGCCCAGCGGACCATCGACGACGCCCATGCGGATTTCATTGCCCGGATTCGTCTGCAGTACCTCGCGCACGTGCCGCGCGCGGCGACCGGTCAAAATAGCCGTTCCGTCGGCTTGGAGTTCGTCCGGTTCCAGGAGAACAAGGTTCATGAGGCCGCATCCCGCGCGGCATGCCCGGCGATCGGATCCTAGGGCATCTGGACGTCGTGCCGGGCTTCGAACGCCGCGATTTCCGCTTCGTGGGCCAGCGTCAGCCCGATGGCGTCCTGCCCGTTCAGGAGCTTGTCCTTCACGTCGGGTGCGACGTCGAAACGGAAGGTACGCTCGTGGTTGCCGTGCACGGTGACCGTTTGCGCGGCCAGATCCACGGTGGCCTCCAGCCGGCGGTTCTTGGCCGCGCTGAAGATCCATTGCACTTCGTCCGCGGCCAGTTCGATTGCCAGCAGCCCGTTGCCGTAGCTGTTGTTCTTGAAGATGTCGGCGAAACCCGGAATGCGCTTGGCGGCGTCGCCGCGCCACGGCGCGATGACGGCTTTGAAGCCATCCTGCTGGACCGCCCAGACCGCGTGCTCGCGGCTGGAGCCGCACCCGAAGTTGTTGCCGGTCACCAGCACGGAAGCACCGGCGCGGATGGGCGCATTCAGTTCGAATGCCGGATCGGGCGTACCATCCTTTCCGTAGCGCCAATCGAAGAACAGGGCCGGGCCAAAACCCGTCCGCTCGATGGACTTCAGGAACTGCTTCGGAATGATCTGGTCGGTATCGATGTTGGCGCGTTCCAGCGTCGCCACCACGCCCCGGAATGTCTTGAACGGTTCCATCAGCGACCTCCTTCGAGGAAGACACGCACGTCCACAAAATGGCCTGCCACGGCCGCCGCGGCCGCCATGACGGGACTCGTCAGGTGCGTGCGTCCGCCTTGCCCCTGCCGGCCTTCGAAATTGCGGTTCGATGTCGAGGCCGCCCGCTGGCCCGGCGTGAGCCGGTCCGGATTCATCGCCAGGCACATGCTGCAGCCCGGATGGCGCCACTCGGCGCCGGCCGCGACGAAAATCTTGTCCAGCCCTTCCGCTTCGGCCTGAGCCTTCACGCGCGCCGAACCCGGCACCACGAGGGTCTGCACGTTCTTGGCGACCTGGCGGCCCTTCAGCACGCCGGCGGCCTCGCGCAGGTCCTCGATGCGTCCGTTCGTGCAGCTGCCGATAAACACCACGTCCACGGGGATGGAGGTCAGCGGCGTGCCGGGCTTCAGGTCCATGTAGGCCAGCGCCTTCTCCACGTCGGCCGGTTGCACCGTCGGCACGTCGTGAGGCCCCGGCACCACGCCGTCGATGTCCACGACCATGCCCGGACTCGTGCCCCAGCTGATCTGCGGCGCGAGCCTGGAAACGTCGATCGCGATCTCGCGGTCGAAGGTCGCGTCCTCGTCGCTCTTCAGCGTTTTCCAGAAGGCGATGGCCTTGTCCAGCGCCGCGCCGCGCGGGGCGTAGGGCTTGTCGCCGCTGGCGACATACTCGAACGCCGTTTCGTCGGGCGCGATCATGCCCGCGCGCGCGCCGGCCTCAATGGACATGTTGCAGATCGTCATGCGGCCGGACATGTCGAGCGCCCGGATGGCCTCGCCGGCGTATTCCAGTACGCTGCCCGTCCCGCCCGCCGTGCCGATCTCGCGGATCAGCCGCAGGATGAAATCCTTGGCCGTGATCCATTTGCCCGGCCGGCCGGAAAACGTCGCCCGCAGCGAACGGCTCTTCCGCTGCCACAGCGTCTGCGTGGCCAGCACGTGCTCGACTTCGCTGGTGCCGATGCCGAAGGCCAGCGCGCCAAATGCGCCATGGGTGGCCGTATGGCTGTCGCCGCAGACGATGGTCATACCCGGCTGGGTCAGACCGAGTTCCGGGCCAATGACATGGACGATGCCGCGATGGGCGCTGGCCATGCCGTGCAGGGTGACGCCAAATTCGGCGGCGTTCGTTTCCATCTGGCGGATTTGCGCAGCGGCC
>JAKLIL010000127.1 GCA_022709625.1 Verrucomicrobiota bacterium | reverse complement strand
AGTTCCGGTTCAACCACCTGCAGGACCAGCTCGGCGACATCGGCGGGATCCCGCGCCTGCTCGACATGGGCCAGTGCAACGACGCCTACTCCGCCATCCAGGTGGCCGTCGCCCTCGCCAAGGTCTTCAACTGCGGCGTGAACGACCTGCCCCTCTCGCTGGTGCTCTCCTGGTACGAGCAGAAAGCCGTCTGCATCCTGCTGACGCTCCTCTCCCTCGGCATCAAGAACATCCGCATCGGGCCCTCCCTCCCCGCGTTCGTCTCCCCCACGGTCCTGAACGTCCTGGTCGAAAAATTCGGCCTCGCCCCCATCACCACCGTCGACGCCGACCTCAAGGCCCTCGCGGGCTGATCTCGAACATATAGTATTTGCAACTACTATAGTACGCCCAGCCGCGCCCCGTTGCCACGGGACGCGGCCTTTTTCTTCTCGCCAAACGCGGTGCCCAATGTCTAGATGTGCGCCAGACAATCCCGACAATGAAAATCTCCACTAAAGGCCGCTACGGCCTGCGCACGCTGATGGACATCGCCCTGCACCAGGCGCAGGGGCCCGTGAATCTCGGCGAGATCGCAAAGCGCCAGAGCATTTCCGCCAAATATCTTTGGCAGATCGTCAACCTGCTCAAAACCGCCGGCTTCGTCCGCGGCACCCGCGGTCCGAAGGGGGGCTACATTCTCGCTCGCCACCCCGATGCGATCACCTTGTTGGACATCGTCGAAATCCTCGAAGGGCCCGTCACGCTGGTCGAATGCGTGGACGATGCCAAATTCTGCATCCGGTCCGAGCGGTGCGTGGCCCACTCCATTTGGGAAGAGGCCAGCGAAACCATCCGCGGCGCCTTGAGGAAGATCACCTTGGCCGAAATCCTGCGCCGCCAAGCGGCGGTTGGCAATCCCGGCCACTACGTGATCTGAATCCCCGGCACCGCCAAGCCATGGAATGGTTCTACATTCGCAACGGAAAACGCATCGGCCCCGTGGCGGAAGGCGAATTGTTCCGCCTGGCCCGCGCAGGGCTTTTCGGCGCCGAGGATTTGGTCTGGAATCCCGCGTTGGGGCCGCAATGGGTGCCAGCCACAACGGTACCGGCCCTGGCCGGTTTCGCAGCCGCGGCCTTGGCTCCCGGCCTTCCGGGAGCAACGCCCAACCGCGAACTCATGCGCCGCGCCTGGGAAGCCTTGCGCGGACGCTGGGCGGTCGCCGTCGGCGCCGCGCTGCTCTTTGAACTGATCATGGGCGGCAGCCAAGCGTTCTTTCCCCACGTCGAGGACCTCCTGCTGACGATGCTGTTTGCGTCGATCAATCTGCTCGTCATCCTGGCGATCGCCGGGCCGCTGTTACTCGGCTGGTACCGGTTCTTCCTGAGAATCGCGCGTCGGGAGAGCCCCGAACCGGGCCGGCTCTTCGACGGCTTCAAGACGTTCCGCCGGGCCTTTGCCGCCTACGCGCTCATGGGATTGTATATTTCCCTATGGAGCCTCCTGCTGATCGTGCCCGGTATTGTCGCCGCCCTCGCCTATTCGCAGACTTTTTTCATCCTGTCCGACCA
Source organism: Verrucomicrobiota bacterium (assembly GCA_022709625.1). GTDB lineage: Bacteria > Verrucomicrobiota > Kiritimatiellia > CAIQIC01 > Lenti-01 > Lenti-01. The sequence continues at coordinate 4,302 of JAKLIL010000127.1, read as the reverse complement.
TCCGGAGTTGTCCGCCGCGGAAGCCATCGCCCGCAGCAAGCGCATGATGAACGGCTTCAAGTGGAAGAAATTTTGCCTGGGATTCCGTTTCCTCGGCTGGATCTTCCTGAGCGCCTTCACCTGTTTCATCGGCCTGCTCTGGGTCTATCCCTACGCGATGGCGTCGAATGCGCATTTCTACGAGGACATCCGCGCCGGCGGATAGAAAGGCAACGTCATGGGCCATCCCGCCATTCCGTTCTTCGCCATCGTCGCCGTAGCCGTTGTTGCCGGCCTGTTTTGGCTTTTCGTTTCCGCCGCGTTTTTGCTGTGGGGCGCCCGGCTGGCCGGCATCGCGCGGCGTTCGTTCGGCCGCGCCGTCGCCACGATCCTGCTGGGGAGTTTCGCTTCGCTCGTGCTGGCGGGTCTTTTGTCCACGGCGCCGGCGCTTGGCGCCGGCGCAGGCCTCCTGCTGGGATTCTGCGTTTCGGCCGCGGTGACGATGGCGCTCTTTGATACCACCTTTGGCAAGGCGCTCGCGGCGAATATTCTCGCGTGGCTGCTGCCGCCTCTCGTGGCGGTCGGCATCGGCCTGCTTGGATTGGCCGTCGTCGGCCTGCTGTTTATGGCGTTGAGCTAAACCAAGTCCGCCAAAACGGAATCGCTGACGAACAGCGCGTCGGGGGCGAGGCGCAGGCGATCCGGTTCGACGACCAGCATCCCTTTCGCCGCCTGGTCCGCCATTTCGCGGCCCCGCAGTTCGTCGTAGTCGAATCCCGTCGCGGCGCGGAATTCCGCGCGGCCCCAGCCCGCGATCCGCCGCAGGCCCATCACCAGCGTTTCGCGCGCCTTGGCGGCGGGCTCCAGTTTTTCCGCAAACGACCGTTGCCACCGCGGCAATTCCGGCGAATTGCCCCACCGGACGCCTGCCCAGTGCGAATGCGCGGCCGGCCCCACGCCGAGGTATTCCCCGCCGCTCCAATACAGGAGATTGTGGCGGCACTCGCGCCCCGGCTTGGCGAAGTTCGAAATCTCGTAGTGGGCCCAGCCGCCCGCGGCCAACCGCTGGCGCGCCCAGTCGAATTGCGCGCGCTGCTCGTCCGCCTGCACCGCGAGTTTGCCGGCGCGCGCCCGGTCCGCGAAAGGTGTGCCCGGTTCGATTTCGAGGCAGTAGCAGGAGACATGCTCCGGAGCGAGCGAGAGCGCGGCTTCGACGTCCGCCAGGAACGTTTCCCGGGCGACTCCGGGCACGCCGTAGATCACGTCGAGGCCCACGTTGTCGAAGCCGGCCGCGCGGGCAAGCGCGACGGCGGCGCGGTTCTCCGCGGCCGCATGGATGCGGCCTAATCGTTGCAGCGTGGCGTCCGTGAACGACTGTGCGCCGATGGAAAGCCGATTCACGCCGCCTTTCTTCAGGCACAGGGCCTTGGCGGGCGTCAGAGTGCCGGGGTTGGTTTCGCAGGTCCATTCTCCGACGTTTTTCCATGCGATGCGCGCCCGGATCACGTCGAGCAGGCGTTCCAAGTCGTCTTCCGCCAGCGCGGTCGGCGTGCCGCCGCCGATGAACACGGTGTCAGGAACGAATCCAGCCGGCAGCCGCGCCAATTCGTCCGCGATGCCCCGGAACCAGGCCGCGACCAGTTCCGGCTCCGCGGGCCGCGAAAAGAACGCGCAATAGGGGCACTTGCGAACGCAAAAGGGAACGTGGACGTACAGTCCGGGGCCCATGGCCGTTTCCTTTGCCGTTAACCGGCGGCCAGTTCGCGGATTTCGCGCAGGATGCGCTCGGCCTCGCCGGTATCGAGTTGGGTGATGGCGAAGCCGACATGCACGAGCACGTAGTCGCCGATCTGCGTCTCGGGCAGATAGGCCAGCGACACTTCCTGCCGGACGCCGTCGAAATCCACGGTGCCCCGGCGGTCGAACCCCTCGCCGCCGGTAATCGCCACCACCCGTCCCGGAATCGCCAGGCACATCGCGCGTCAGGTCTCCGGCTCGAAAGGATGGCCGTTGGGCGAATGGCCCGGCGGCGGATTCACCTTCCCCACCCGCAGCGGGAAGCGAATCTTGATGTCGCCGTCCAGCAGGACTTCGACCCAATGCGTGCCGGGCTGGTGAAACTCCAGGTTCAGGAACAGTTCGACGTTGGTGGCGGTGGCTTCCGCGTGCGGGAGCTTCACCGGAATCTTGCGCCCTTCGGCCACGAGCGTGCTCATGTCGGGCCGCAGGATCCGGGTATGCTGCTGGAATTCCCCTTCGCCCGAACACCACCGCGTCACCAGAAACATGCGGTTGTGCCGAAACGGAAACGTGGGACTTCCCAGCGAGTCGAACAAGCCGATCAAAATGAACTTGCCGGTCCGCTCCTGGCGAACATCGTCGCACAGCAGGGTCGATTGCAGATCGGGCAGCATGGCCATGGGATGCGTTTCCTTTCCGAGGCGGACGCCGGGTCCGGCTTCCGCGACTGTTCCACCATACCCGCGAATGCCGGCCTTGGCAACGCCGGGAAGGCTACGGCACGGTTTCCACCTTGATGATGTTGCTGGCGCCGGACCGGCCCAGGGGGAACCCCGCCGTGCAGACCACGGAATCGCCCGTCTTGACCAAGCCGGTTTCCTTGGCCGCCCGGTGCAGTTCGGCGAAGAGTTCAACCAGCGTTTCGACCGGCCGAATCGCCATGGGCTGCACGCCCCGGACCAGCGCCAGCGCCCGATAGGCTTCGGGACACGCGGTGGCGGCCAAAATCGGCTGCGGCGGCCGCGTTTTGGCGGCCAACCGCGCGGTGCCGCCGGTCTGCGTCGCCACCATCAGCGCCTTGGCGCCGATGGTTTCGGCCAGCGCGCAGGCGGCCCGCGCCAGCGCTTCGGATTCGTCGGCGGTATGGACCTGCTCCAGCCGTTGCCGCCAGGCCGCGCGCGGATAGCCCTTTTCCGCCTCGGCGGCGATCCGGGCCATCGTCGCCACCGCTTCGACGGGATAGCGGCCCATGGCGCTCTCTTCCGACAGCATCACGGCGTCGGTGCCCTGCAGGACGGCGTTGGCGACGTCGGACACTTCCGCGCGCGCGGGCCGCGGCGCGTCCGTCATGCTCTTGAGCATTTGCGTGGCGGTGATGACCGGTTTGCCCGCGAAATTGGCTTTTTCGATGATCATGCGCTGCGCGGTGGGCACCTTTTCCGGGGCGATGTCCACCCCGAGGTCGCCGCGCGCCACCATGATCCCGTCCACGGCCGCGACGATCGCGTCCAGTTCGTCCAAGGCTTCGTGCTTCTCGATCTTGGCGATCAGCGGCCGCGCGACGCCCGCCGTCCGCATGAAAGCGCGCGCGATTTCGACGTCGGCCGCCGACCGTACGAACGACAGCGCGACGTAGTCCACCCCTTGCGCGAGCCCGAACGCCAAGTCGTCGCGGTCCTTCGCGGTCAGGATCGGCGCGCGGATGCTGCGCGAGGGCAGGTTGATGCCCTTGTGGCTGCTCAGCGTCCCGCCAAGGACGACCCGGCAATGGATGTCCTCATCCTTGACTTTTTCCACCCGCAACTCCAGGGCGCCGTCCGCCAGCAAGAGGACGTCGCCGACCTGCACGTCCCGGGGCAAATCGCGGTAGGTCAGGCCCACTTCCCGCGCGTCGCCGGCCACGTCGCGGGCGGTCAAGACGAACTCGGCGCCGGTCTCGAGGCGGACCGGGCCGCCGGCAAAGGCCCCGGTGCGGATTTTCGGGCCGGCCAAATCCTGCAGGATGGCGATCGGCAATCCCTTGGCCGCCGCGATCTCCCGGATCAAGGCGATCTTGGCCGCGTGCTCCGCGTGGGTCCCGTGGGAAAAATTCAGGCGCGCCACGTTCATCCCGGCTTCCAGCATGCGGCCGAGGACGTCCCGGCTCTCCGACGCCGGACCAATGGTGCAGACGATCTTGGTTGCTCTCATTCGACCACCGGTTTCCTTTCGTCGCCGCCGGGCGCGCGCGGATTAGGCCAGATGGGCATCCAGCCACTCCAGCAATCCGTCTGCGTCGGCGAAATCGGTTACCGCGAGGGCGGCGCCGGCAGTGCGCAGCGCCGCCGCATCGTACTTGCCCGTGGCGACGCCGATCACGGGCAGGCCCAAGGCCACGCCCGCCGCTACGTCGCAGGGCGTATCGCCCACCAAACACACCGCGTCGGCGGCGCACTCCACGCCCGCCGCTTGCGCCGCCGCCAGCGCCGCCCGGGCGATGTGCTCGCGCCGCGCATGGCGGTCGCCGAACCCGCCGAATCCGAAATACCGGTCGAATCCCACGCTGGCCAACTTCAGGTAGGCGCACGCGCGGATGTTGCCCGT
>JAKLIL010000126.1 GCA_022709625.1 Verrucomicrobiota bacterium | reverse complement strand
CCCGGTTCCACGAGGATCCCGTGCGCATGGTTCGCGCCGTGCGCATCGCCGCGCAGCTCGATTTCGAGATTGAGCGCCACGCCCGCGAAGCCATCATGAAGATGTGCGGCGAATTGGTGAACTCCTCCCGCGAACGCTTGCACGAGGAAATGCTCAAGATCCTGAACTGCGGCTGCGCCCTCAAGGTCTTCGAGCGCGCCTGGAGCAAGGGCCTCTTCCAGACCATCTATCCCGCGTTCTCCACCTGGCTCAACGGGCCCGACAAGCACGACGCCATGCACTGGGTCAAAAAAGCCCTCCGCCAGTTCGACGTGTGGAAGGCCAACGGCCTCAAGCCCATGCCGGCGCTCCAGCACGCCCTCTTGTTCGGCCCCTACATCGAAGGCCTGGCCGGCGCGTTCGCCGCCGAAGGCCTGCCCGAGTTCGAAGCCGTCCTGCAGGCCGTCAATACCGTCTTGCGCGACAAAGCCAACCTGACGCAGATTCCCAAGGCCGTCGTGTTCGATGTCGAACGTATTCTCGGCCTTCAGGTGCAGATGCGAAAATCGTCGGGCCAGAGCAAGTACGCCACGCGCCTGCGCCAGCGCAACGGCTTCGACCATGCCCTGATCTACCTCAAGTTCGCCGGCGGCCTCGATCCCGCGCGCAAGGAACTCCTCGCCCGCTGGATCCATCCCGCCCATCCCCACAAGCACCCGCCTCCTGTTTTGCCCGCCCATCCGCATTCGCACTAGTCCAAGTTCGGCGGCAGCAGGCTTGATTGGGCGAAGGTACGTCATCTGGGGTTCGCCGGTGCGCGCAATTCCACGGGGTTGCCATCACTATGCGCTAGGATGAAAACGCCTCGGTGTGGATCGCACTCCGCGGCAGGCCGAGGTCGCGCAGATGGGCCGTCACGCTCCGGCGCAAGGCGTCGGGGCCGCAGACGTATGCCGCCAGGCGGTCGGCGCCAGCCGGTCCGAGGCATGCGCGCAGCAGCGCGCGGTCCACGCGCCGGCCGGTCCCTCCCGGCTCGCGCGTCAGCACCGGAACGAACCGGAACGCCGGATGGCGGGCGGCCACGGCTTCGAAGAACCCCGCGTCGACCCGTTCGCTCCGGGTGCGCATGCTCCAGATCAGCGTGACCGGCGCGGAGATTCCAGCGGCATCCCATTCCCTCAAGATGGACAGGAACGGCGTGATGCCGATGCCGCCGGCACGAAGAGATGCGGGCCGGCGCCGCGTGCCGGAGTGAATCGCCCGTAGGGCCTGTCGCAGAGCAGCTTGGCGCCCGCGGCCGCCGCCGGGAGAGCGGCCGAATAATCGCCGAGCGTCTTGACGGTGATGTTGAGCGTGGCGGACCCGGGAGGCGAGGAGATCGTGAACGGGTGTTCCTTCAGGCCGCAGACGGGAGAGAGCAGGCGGAAGAACGCGAATTGCCCGGCCCGGTGCTCAAGCTGGCTCCCGTCGGCCCGAGCGGCGCGGATTTCCACGATGGAGTCGCTGAGGCGACGCGCCGTTGTGATGCGGAACGGGCGGCGGTAGCAGAGGACCACCCGCAGGAATTTGTGGCGGAAATGGACGAGTCTGCCATGCCGAACAATTATCGTTCAATGGGCGATTGTTCCGTGGTCGGATTCACCTGCCCACCAAGTGGACCTTGGGGAGAATGCGCGGAAATGTCAATCTGGCATTTCCAGATCGGTGCGCAACGCAATGGATGGCACCGAGATGGGATCTACGTTCCGGGCCGGCGTTCCGCCACCTGCGGCAACGCTCGGGGTGGGACCATGACATAGCGCCGCGTCCGCGGACGCAAGGCCCGTTCGATCTGCGCCAGCACGCGTTCGGGCCGCTTGAGCCCGCAGGCCCAGATCGTCACGACCCGCCAGCCCATCCGACGCAGGCGGCGGCGGTGCTTGCGGTCGTTGGCGACGTTGCGCGTGAATTTCTCCGTCCAGAACCGCCGATGGCTTTTGGGCATCGTGGCCACCTTGCATCCCGCATGCCGATGCCAGAAGCAGCCGTGGACGAATACCACGGTCCGGAACCGCGGCAGAACGATGTCGGGTTTGCCGGGCAAGTTGGACGCGTGAAGGCGAAAACGGTATCCCGCGCGGTGGAGCAGCGCACGCACGGCCCGCTCCGGGCCGGTGTTCTTCCCCCGGATCCTGGCCATGAGCCGGCTGCGTTCCGCAATGGTCAGCGTATCGGTCAAGAGGGCGTCGGCGGCAGCAGGTTGCCGAGGGCATTGCGCAATCCCTCGAGGGTATAGGGTTTGTGGAGGAAGCCTTCCGGATTCAGGCCGACGAAGCGCTGCAGGACCTCCTGCTTGCCATGCCCGCTGGAGACGATGACGGGAATGTCGGGGCGGATCCGGCGCAGTTCGGCGAGGGTCTGGGCGCCGTCCAGATGGGGCATGGTCAAATCGAGAATGATGCCCGCCAAATTCTGGGCTTGGGCCCGGAACAAATGGATGGCGTGGTCGCCGTCCATCGCGCAGAGCACTTGCAGCCCCAGCCGCTGGAGCAGCTTGACCGCGGTGTCGACCACGCCGGGATCGTCGTCCACCAGCAGCACCAGGCGCCCCGCGCCGCTCCATTCCGCCGGCGCTTCGGCCGGCGGCGCCAAGACGGTCGTCGGCGGCGGATGGACGGGAAACAGGACGCGGAAAGCGGTGCCTTGGCCGGGCACGCTGTTCACCTGGATCGCGCCCTTGTGCCCGCGCACGATGCCGTAGACCACGGACAGACCCAGCCCGCGGCCGATGAATTTGGTGCTGTAAAAGGGGTCGAAAATCTTGTTTAGGGTTTCGGTCTTGATGCCGCTGCCGGAATCGGCCACTTCGAGATAGGCGTAGGGGCCGGGCGGCAGGGGTTCCGGAGGAAAGACGTGGCTCAGGTCGCCGCCCAGGCTTTCCATCACGCCGGTGGCGATGTCGATCGTACCGGCCCCGTCGCGGAGGGCTTCGGCGGCGTTCAGGACGAGATTCATGGCCACTTGGCGCAGTTGGGTGACGTCGGCCTCGATCAGCGGGAGGGCATCGGCCAAGCGGAGGTTTACCTTGGCTTCCCTGGGGATCGAGGTATGCAGGATGTGGACGGTTTCGCGGGCGATGGCGGAGATATCCACCGGCTCGATCAGGAAGCGGCCCTTGCCGGAATAGGCCAGCATTTGCTGGACGAGGTCGCCGGCCCGCTTGGTGGCGGTAATGGCGGCTTGGATGTCTTCGTGGGCCGGGGATTTTTCCGGGATGGCCATCAGCGCCAGCTCGATGTTGCCCAGGATTGCCGCCAGCAGGTTGTTGAAATCGTGGGCGATGCCGCCGGCCAGCATCCCCAGGCTTTCCAGCTTGTTGGCCTCCTGCAGCCGGCGCTCGTAGTTGCGGCGCTCCTCCTCGTTGGCTTTGCGGTCGGTGATGTCCCGTACCGTGACGACGATGCGGTCGCCCGCGCCGAGCTGCACGCGGCGCAGGCTGACGTCTACCCAGAACACGTGCCCGTCGCGGCGCTTGCCCAGCCATTCGAACGTTTGCGGGCCTTCGGTGCGCGCCCGGTGGATCCGGGCGATGCCTTCCGCCTCCGTCCGGGATGGCATGTCGGCGCACAGGGGCTTCCAGTCGCTGGCAAGCAGCTCATCGCGCGGATAGCCGTACATTTCCTCCGTGCGCCGGTTGGCGTCCTCGATGGCGCCGGTGTCGGGATCGACAATGAGCAGGGCGTCGTTCATCGCATCGAAGACCGAGGCGAAGTACTCCTTGGACGCGCGCAGTTCCTCTTCGGATTTCTTGCGCTTGTCGAGGCTTTGCCGGAGATTTTCCAGGGTTGCGTGCAGTTCGGCCGTGCGCGCCCGGACCCGCTGGCGCAGCACGAAGTTGGTTGCCAGCAGGAAGGAGACGACGCCCGCGATCAGGAACAGCGCCGGCAGCCACGCGCGCAGGGTTTCTTTCAGCGGGAAAGGCGTTCCCATCCACCGGTGGTCGATGGTCCGGTACTCCCGGGGCGTGATCCGGTTGAAACCCTCTTGCACGAGCGCGAAGATTTCGGGGTTCGTCTTTGTCGTCGCGCGGTGGAACTCGCCGGTATACAGCACGAACGACTGCCGGAACTGGGCGGCAATGTCGTACTTGTACAAATAGTACACGGCGGCGGGCTCGTCCACGGTGAAGACCTTGAGTTCGTCGTTCTTCGCCGCCAGAATGATGGCTTCGTAGCTGGGAAAGAGCTTGAGGCTGTCGATGCCGCCGGCCTGGAGCATCTCGATGGCGGCGTCGCCGGCCTTGACGCCGACGGTGAAGCCTTTCAGGGAGTCCGTGTCGGTGATTCCGCCCAGGGTCTTGTGGGAGAAAATCGGCACCTCGATCCGGGCATAGGGCGCCGTGAATTGGTAGCGCTGTTCGCGCTCCGGCGTCCGGAAGATCGTGTCGATGACGTCCGCCTCGCCGGCCGCCATCACGCGCTGGGCCTCGGACCAATCCATCGCCCGCAATTCGACCCGCACACCCGTCTTCTGCTGCCAAAGCGTCCATTGGTCCGGCACAATGCCTTGGAGTTGGCCGCGTTGGTTGCGGAAAATATAGGGCGGATAGTTGTCGTCGCTGGCCACGACCAGATTCGTCGGGGTTTGGGCCGCCTCGCTCAAGGCGGCGCCGGGGATTCCACCGATTGCCAGCAGCGCCCAGCCGGCCGCCAGGCCGCGGCCCCGCCGCCACGTCGGCGCAAATGTCCGCGCGGTTTTCATGCCAATTGGGCCAGATGCTCCCGCAAAATCAGCGCGGACCGCTCCAGATCCTGCCGTTCAACCGGGGAGAGCCGCGCCTCCACGATTTCCTCGATGCCGTTGGCGCCGACGACGCACGGAATCCCCAGCGTCACGTCGGTCAGCCCGTATTCGCCTTCCAGCGGCGCGGAAACGGTCAGCACGCGCCGCTCGTTGCGGAGGATGGCCCGCACGATCTGGGTCATGGCCATCGCGACGCCGAAGCTGGTCGACCCCTTGTAGCCGATGATGTGGTACGCCGAGCGGCGCACCTGCTCCACGAGCTGCGGGCGGCGATGGACGAAGTCGCACTTGCGGCAAATCGAGCAATAGTCGTCCATCGGCAGCCCGGCCACGTGGACCAGCGACCAGGCCGCGAATTCGCTGTCGCCGTGCTCACCGAGGATGGACGCGTGGACGTTCTGGGGCGCAATGCCGCAATGTTCGGCGAGCAGCCAGCGAAAGCGCGCGGAGTCCAGCACCGTGCCCGAACCCAACATGCGCCCGCGCGGCCAGCGGCTTCGCAGGCGCGCGACGTGCGTCACGACGTCGACCGGATTGGTCGCCACCAGCACGACGGCCTCGGGGTTGGCCGCCTGGATCTCGGCGGCGATGCCGGTTACGATCCGGGCGTTGGTCTGCGTGAGATCCAGCCGGCTTTGGTCCGGTCCGGACTGGGCCTTGCCCGCCGTAACGACGACCACGGCGGCGTCCCGATACGCCTCCGGTCCCGCGGCGGCGCGAATCGTCACCGGCCGGTAGAACGGGGCGCCGTGGGCCAAATCGAGGGCTTGGCCCTTGGCCAAGTCGGCGTTGACGTCCACCAGCGCGATTTCCTCCGCGATGCCCGCCTGGGCCAGCGCGAAGGCCAATCCGGAGCCCACGGCCCCGGCGCCGACAATCGCCACTTTGCGCGACTTGATGTTGGCCATGATGAATTCCGGCAGGCGGCGCAGAGGCAAGCATCCTGCCATGCCAAGAACAACATAAGCCGCCCGCTGAGCGGCGAAAAGCGAAAAATGATGCCAACGCGCGTCGGGTGCCCCCTGGGGCAATCAGGGGCGCGGGGGTTCCGGCGCAAGCTTGTTGAGCAGGGCGGAGAGCGCGGCGCCCAGCAGGAAAAGC
>JAKLIL010000125.1 GCA_022709625.1 Verrucomicrobiota bacterium | reverse complement strand
CCTGGCTGCGCCTGACCACGGGCTGGATCCTGCCGCAACACCTCCATCTGTACGCCGGCACATACGATGAAGTGAAATTGGCCGGTCGCGTGACGCTGCGCGATCCCGACCACTACCGCCTCGTGCTGGATTCCTACGTCCACGGCCGCCCGCTGGCTCCGGGCGACATTGGCGGTGGGCCGGCCTCGGTCCTCGACGACATCGAAATATCCGAAGAATTCTTTGCGCAAACCCTCGTCTGCGGACATCGCTGCCATGCCTGCTCGCTATGCCGCGACTACTATGCCGCCGCCATGGACAAACGGCGCCGGCCCAACCAGAACGCCGCCGCGGCGCCCGCTCCATGACCAACCCGCCCCCGTCGTCGGCCGACGCGTCCCGCCCCCCGTTGCAACCGCCGGACGAAGCGGGCACGGTCCGCATGCCGCTGGGCGGCCACCTCGAGGAATTGCGCCGGCGGCTGTTCCTCGGTCTGCTGGGACTGGCCATGGCTTTTGCGGTTTCGTTGGGCGTCGGCAAGGGCTTTGCGCGGTTGATCCTGTCGCCCTATGAGGACGCGATGCGGTCCGCCGGCATCGCGGCCGGACTCCAGGCGATCCAGCCGGCCGAGCCGTTCGCGGTCTATATGAAGGCGTCCTTCGTGCTGGCGTTGCTGATCAGTTCGCCCTGGCTATTCTACCAATTGTGGGCTTTCGTCTCGGCGGGACTGCATGCGCAGGAGCGCCGTTTCGTTTACCTGGCGGCTCCCGCCAGCGCGCTGCTGTTCGTCGCGGGAGTGCTGTTTTTGCTGTTGGGCATTGCGCCGTGGGTATTCCAGTTCTTCATGCGGTTTGATTTAGGCCTCGATTACCTGACCTACCAACCCGGCCTCGATGCCACGGTCGCTTTCATCCTTTGGCTGGCCTTGGCGTTCGGGTTGGCGTTTCAAACCCCGATTGCCATCGTTTTTGCCGAGCGGATCGGCTTGATCTCGATTGCGGAGCTGCGCCGGGTCCGCAAATACGTTTTTCTGGCCGCGTTTTTCGTCGGGGCCGTTTTCACCCCGCCCGACGTTCTTTCCCAAATCGCGCTGGCCCTGCCGCTCTACATTCTGTTTGAAGCCGGCCTCGCCGTTTGCCGATTCCGGCGCCGCAAGCGGAACGGGGCGGAGGCGCCACCCTAATCGTTTTGTCCGGGCGGCGCGGCCGCTTTCTTCGCGGCCTCGGCGGGAAGATGAGCTACGTCTTTCTCGATGTCTTTGATCCCCTTTTTGAACTCCGTGAGGCTCTTCCCCAAGCTCCGGGCGATTTCGGGCAACCGACGGCCAAAAACCAGAACGGCGATGGCCAGAATGACGATCCATTCGGCCCCGGATGGCAACCCCAACGCCACCATGGTGTTTGTCGTGCAATGCAAATCCATATTCAACGGCATCAGCTTGAAGAGCGCCTAGGACCGTGTCAACACGATATGCGCCGATTGGCTAGGCGGGAACCAGAGCCATAAGCGGTCATCAGCGGGTTGTGACACGATAGAAGGCACCCGTCGAGAACTATAGTATTTGCAACTACTATAGTTTTTGGGCCGCCATGCCGCCACCGCCGCCGTGGGGATGCCGGGCGGTCTTCTCATCGGCTTCACTATCTGCTTATGACCCGGTAGAAGGCACGGGTCGCGGCGCCGTTGGTTGCAGTCCAGGCGCAGTTCGAGACGCCCAAGGGCAGCGTCTCCACCTCCGCCCAGTTCGTACCGCCCAACGAATCGATTTGCTCCAGGCGGTTCGTGGCGTGTAGCGGCAGGGAGGAAATGGCCAGGCCCAACTGGCCGGTCGCCACTTCGATCCCGTCGAACCGCACGGGCTCGTAGAAAATTTGCAGGCAGCCATAGGTGGGGGAACCGATGTTGAAACTGGCGGTCAACTGTTCGCCCGTCACGGGGCCGTAATAGTGAATCCCCGGGTTGTCCGCCACGCCGACATCAACGGTGGCGCCTTGGCTCCAGAAATCCGCCTTGTTCGTCCAGCCATCGCCCTGCGCGGAGAAACCCACGTAAACATCCTGGGGCACCTGCACCAGCATCGGCATGTCGTAGGTGGACATGTCGCGCTCGTTGGCCGCCGGGACATTCGTAAACGCGGCCGCGTGAAGAGGCGGACTATTCAACGCGTCGAACAGCCACAGCTTGCAGGTTTGAGTGCCCCGGATAGCCAACCGAATTCGAACCAGGCGGATGATGGAGGCGGTCCCGAAATGGATGTCGTCCGCCATGATATTCTCGTCCCGGGCGCCGACGATCTTGTCGCCGTTTTCGGGTACCTGGTAGATCACCTGCGCCTTGGCCGTACACAGACTGCAGAACACCGCGACCGGCAATGCCAACCAGCGAATCATAGCAAGCTCTCCTTGCCGCGCACGGAATCGCCTTCAGCCGCCGAGTTTGACCAACTGGCGCGGCGTCAGCAGCCATTCCAGCGCGGCGCAGGGGCCATAGGCCAGCGCCTCGACCGACAGCATGCAAAGCCCGCCTTTCTTCAAGCCCACCGGCAGGCCGGCCTTGCCAACCAGCAGAACGCCGATGAGATGGCCCAGATAGGGTTCGTGTCCTACCAGCAGGACGTTTTCCGCGGCGGCATGCTTGGCCTGCAATAGGCCGATCAAGCGGCGGGCATCGCCGTCCGGAGCGAGTTCGTCGGCCAATTGAAGTTTGTCCGTCGCGTGGCATGCGGCCGCCGCGATTTCGGCGGTTTGGCGCGCGCGAAGATACGGGCTGGACAAAAACGCGTCGAATTCCAAATCCAACGCGCGCATGCCGGCGGCGATGCGTCGCATTTTGCGGCGGCCTTCGGGCGTCAGCGGCCGCTGCGAATCGTCGGGATAGCGCGCATCCCCGCGTTCTCCCGCCTGGCCGTGCCGCAACAAGTACAGGTTCATGGTTCGGCCCACGTCACGACGGCGAAGGTACCCCGTTCGGTTCGGCATTCGGCGCAACCGGCGACGGCAATTCCTGCGGTGGCGGCGGGACGGGCGCCACCGGCGCAGGTTTCCGGAATTTGGGTTTGCGGACCGCGTTGGGCTTGGAACTGGCGGCCGGCTTCTTTGCCTTCTTGGTGGCGACGGATTTGGCTTTCAACTGGCGCCGGCGCACCAACGATGCGCTGGCCACGGCGTAGGCGCTCTTGACAGCCGCGGCCTGCGCGGGGCGCAGGGATTTGGCCAGACTGGTCTTGGCGTTCGCAAGGGATTGCTCGGCCATGGCCAGTTCGCGCTTGGCCAGCCGATAGGCCTTCTTGGCGCGTTTGGCCGCTTTTTTGGCGGCCTTCATGATTTTGCGGCGCCGTTTGGCGTCGGCATCGGTCTTTTTGGCTTTTTTCAGCGCCAGTTTGTAGAGCAATTCCGCCGCCCGCACTTCGCCGGATGGACCGGTCGCCGCAGGTTTCAGGGTGTTCGTTTCCATAACGCCTCGGTGCCTAATGCGCTCCCCTAACCATGGGCATGGTCGCCGAGCCCACGCGGCCAAGTCAAGTAAAAGCCCGGCCACGGCAGGCAATCGGAGCGGAAAGATCCGTCAGGGACGAAGCACTTCTTCCAGAAAGGCTTGCATGGCCTGCCACGAGCGCCGGTCGGCGACCGCGTTGTAGGCGACGCCCTTGGAAGAATCGCTTCCTGCCGCGGGATCGGTGAATGCATGCACTGTGCCCCCGTAGGCCACGAACTGCCAATCGACGCCCGCCGTTCGCATTTCGTCCTGGAAGGCCTGAACCTCGGCGGGCGGGACCAAGGGATCGTCCGCGCCGTGGAGAACAAAAATCCGCGCCTTGATTTGGCGGACGTCTTCGGGGTTGGGCGTGGCCAATCCGCCATGGAAACTGACGACGCCCGCCAGCGGCGCGCCGCTGCGTGCCAATTCCAGCGCCACGGTGCCGCCGAAGCAATAGCCGATGGCCGCCACCGGCTGGCCGGCGCAGATTTTCTGGCGCGCGAGTTCGTCCAATCCGGCCTGCGCCCGCCTGCGCATCAAATCCCGGTCGGCCTTGTAAGACCCCGAAAGTTGGGCCGCTTCTTCCGCGTTTTGGGGCCGCACGTCTTTGCCGTACACGTCGATGGCGAAGGCCGCATAGCCCAGCGCGGCCAATTCTCGCGCGCGGCGCCGTTCGAAATCCCCCAATCCCATCCAGGCATGCGCCACCAGCACGCCGGGACGCGGCCCGGCCACCGCGTCGTCCCACGCAAGATAGCCCTGCAGCGCCGTTTCGCCGTCCCGGTATTCCACGTCTTTGGCCTGCACTTCGGCGCGCGCGGCTTGGCCCAAGGCCAGGGTCCCCGCGAAACCCAGAATCCAGAATGTTTTCATGGCGTACTCCTTTTTTTCCTGTCGGTCCGGCGCTCCGCCGGGAGACAAAGCTACAACGAAATCCGCGGCAAGCAAACGCCGGAGCGCCCGGCGGCGGCAACCGAAAGGCAGGCGGCATCGGCCCGGACCACCGGCAGTTCGCTCCACCGCGTGGTGCAGGCGGGCGATTTCCGGCGCTGGCGCATCCGCCACCGTTCGCCGAGCAGTTCGCCGGCGTAGCGCACCGCCGGGCGGCCGGGCACGCGGTTGAGGACGTCGAGACAGTCCATCAGCCGGTCGGCGCGGGCGCCGTCGCCGGGAACCGCGGAAAAGAGCACGCCTTGGCGGGCATCGGCGGGGACGAGGTCCAGCAATAGCACGCCCGCCCGCTGGTAAGCCAGGCCCGCGCGAAAAATCCCCTCCAGGCCGGCCACGGCGGCCCGGATGAGGCGGCCGGAATCGCGGGTGGGCGGATCGAGGGGCCGCATGGCGCCGTTGGCGTAGCGCGGACCGACAACATCGAACGGGCTGGTGTGCAGGAAAACCGAGATGGCCTGGGCGCACAGGCGCTGGGTGCGCAATTTCCGCCCCCCCCGCGCCGCGAAGACGGAAACCGCCGCGCGCAGCTCCGCGAAACTCCGGATGCGTTCGCCGAAACTGCGCGAGACCAGAATCTGCTTCCGCGGCGGCGGGACCAGTTCCAGCGGCAGGCACGAAACGCCCTGCAACTCGCGGCAAATGCGCTCCACGACGACGCCGAATTCCCGCCGCAGGAGACGCGGGTCCGCCGCGGCCAGCGCCTGCGCCTGCGCGATGCCCAGCGCCCGCAGGCGTGCGCCCCAGCGTTTCGCAATGCCCCAGACGTCCTCCACGGCGATACCCGCAAGCGTTTCCTGCGGATTGGGCAGGCGCGCCCATTCCAGCGCGGGGCCGGCCGGGCTCCGCCCTTTCTTCGCGAGGCGGTTGGCGAGCTTGGCCAACGTCTTCGTCGGGGCGATGCCGACCGAGACCGGGATGCCGGTCCATTGGCGGACGGTGCGGGCGATGTCCAGGCCGCGCGCGGTCAAGTCGCCGGGCAGGCCGGTGAAATCGAGGAAACATTCGTCGATGGAATACGTCTCGAGGGCGGGCGCGCAGCCGGCAAGCACCTGCATCACGCGGCGCGACAGGTCGCCGTAGAGCGCGTAGTTGGACGAGCAGACCGCCACGCCGCAGCCGCGCAGGCGTTCCTCGATCTTGAACCACGGCGCGGCCATCGGGATGCCGAGGGCCTTGGCCTCGTTGCTGCGGGAGATGACGCAGCCGTCGTTGTTGGACAGCACGACGACCGGCCGGCCTTCGAGCGCGGGCCGGAACACGCGCTCGCAAGAGGCGTAGAAATTGTTGCAATCCACGAGGGCGAACACGGCGCGGCCTCCGTCAAAACGAGCGAATGGCGTGCGCCACCACGCCCCACACGACGAGGTTCGCGTCTTCGCGGACCGGGATGGGCCGATAGGCCGGATTCTCCGGCGCCAGCCAAACACGCCGGCCTTCGACCCGCAGCCGCTTCACCG
>JAKLIL010000124.1 GCA_022709625.1 Verrucomicrobiota bacterium | reverse complement strand
GCTGTTTCGGCGTTTTCGGCCTGGGAAGCCGGTGGGGCGACCGCGGCAGCGTCGCCGGACAGGATTTCTACGTATGCGCGGCTGATCCAGACGCGCGCGGAGGGCGGCGGGGCGATCTTGAGCCATTCCTGCATCTCTTCGCCGCGCGGTTCGACCCGGTCGCCGAGCGCCAAGGTGGCGACGACGTTGTAATTGATGCTCGGACCCGCGCGGAGGTTGACGCGGTTGGCGCCGATGGTGTTCTGGGGCGTTTGGACGTATTGTTTCATGACCCACAAATCGACCGCGGGCGGCGCGGCGATTTCAACCCACTCCGCGCCGATCTCGTAGGCGACCAGCCGTTCGTCGTAGGCGGCTTGCGCGACCACTTCGGCCGCGAGGGCCGGCTTGGCGCGCAAGTTCACGTTGTCGGCCGTTACGCGGACGGGGGTTTGGGCCGGGGCGGCGCCGGCGAGCGCGCACGCCGCGATGAACGAAAGCAAGGATGGAATGGTTTTCATGGCGGGGAAGCATAGGCGGCGCGGCCGCCATCGGCAATTCTGAATTATTGCTTGTTGAACGCGTTTGGGGTAGAAGGAGCAACCATGCCAACACCATCGAAACACAGGGGCTTGGGCCGGGGGCTGGACGCATTGATCAAAGGGGGGGCGACCCGTCCCGGCGCCGCGTTGCCGGTGGGGCCCGGCCCGTCGGCGGAACGTTCCAAGGCCGCGCCCGGCAAGGGCGCGGTGCATTTGGTGCCGGTACACAAGATCAAGAAAAACCCGCGGCAGCCGCGTCGGCGTTTCCAGGAGGAATCCCTGCGCGAACTGGCGGAGTCCATCCGGGAAAAAGGCGTGCTCCAACCGATCCTGCTGCGGCAGGTCGGCGACCTGTTCGAGCTGATCGCGGGCGAACGGCGGTTCCGGGCCGCGCAACTGGCGGGCCTGGCGGAGATTCCGGCGCTGCTGCACGAGGTGAACGACCTGGAAACCCGCGAACTGGCGCTGATTGAAAACCTCCAGCGCGCGGATTTGGACCTGATCGAAGAGGCCGAAGGCTACCGCGACTTGATGCAGGCCGCCGGCATGACCCAGGAAGAGGTTTCGAAGCGGATCGGCAAGGCCCGGGCCACGGTGGCGAACGCGCTGCGCCTGCTGGATCTTTCCGACGCCATCAAGCGGGCGCTCTCCGAAGGTGCCCTGTCCGCCGGCCACGCCAAGGTGCTGCTGGGAGTGGATCCCAAAGACCGCGATTTGCTGGCGGCGCGCGTGGTGGCCCAGGGCCTCTCCGTGCGGGCGTTGGAAAAACTGGCCGCGAGTCTCGGCCGGCCCGCCGGACGAAAGCCGCCGGCCGCGGACCGGCCGGGCGCGGCGGCGCTCGACGAAAAAACCGCGCGGCAGCTCAAGCACCTGGCCGACCGCATGCAGCAGGAATTGGGCACGAAGGTGACGCTCTTGCCCGCGCGCCTGCAGGCGGACGGCAAGCGGGAGATGGGCCGGATCGTGATCGAGTATTTCGACAACCAGGATTTGTCGCGGCTGCTGGAGGCGTTGAATTTGGCCGATCTGGCCTGACGCGGGAACGCGCGCCATGTCGGGGTGGTACGACGAGCGGCGGGAAGCGCGGGCGCGGGCCTACGATCGGGCGCAGGCGCGGCTGTTCGTGCTGCGCTTTGCTTTTCTGTTCGCTTTGGCGGCGATCTTTTGGCTGACGGGTTGGTCGCGGGCCTTGGCGGAGGGCTTGCAGGCTTGGCTGCCTTACCCCTTGGCTTGGCCGGTGCGCACGGCCGCTTTCGTGGCGCTGGCCGTCTTCGGCTACGAGGCGGTCCTGTTCCCGCTGGCGGTGTTGGCGGATTACTCGCTCGAAAAGGCCCATGGCCGGCTGGACGTGGAGTTCGGCGCGTGGCTGCGCGGGTTCATTCTCTCCCTGCTGCTGGAACTGGCCATTGTCACGGCGGGATTCACGGGGCTCTATTTGCTCCTGCGGCTTTTTCCCCAGGGGTGGTGGCTCGCGGCCACCGGCATCTATGCGGCGCTGATGGCGGGATTGGGCGAGTGGGGCCCGGTCTGGCTGCTGCCGCGGGTCCGGCCTCCGTTGCCGGGCGGCGACGACGCCCTGGCGGACGAACTGCGGCGGGTCGGGCGCGCGGCGGGATTGGACATTCTCGGCGCGGCGTGGTGGAATTTCGAGCACCAGGAGGAATTGGACCCCGTCCGCCTGATCGGGGCGGGCCGGCGGTGCCGCGCGGTGTTTTCGGCGGCCGCGTGGCGCGAACTGGGCCGGCGCGAGCAGGTCTTCCTAGCCGCGCGGCAAATGGCTTGGCGCCGGCACGGCGCGGCCGTGGGCGCGGCGGTCCTGCAAACGCTGTTGGCGGCCGGCGTGTTCTGGGGCGCCGGGCGGCTGGCGCAGCGGCTGGCGCTCGCCCGCGGCCTGTCCGGCGCGGCCGACCTGCCGGCGTTTCCCTTCCTGGTGGCGGCCCTGTTTGCCTTCGCGGCCCTGGCGGGCGTGGTGGCCCATGCGGTCACCCGGCTGGGCGAATTGCGCGCCGATCGTTTCGCGCTCCGCCACGCCGGGGGCGTCGCCGCCCTGCAGGCGTGTTTGCGGCACGACTTCGAACGCGAGCCGTTCGCCGTCGATTTGCCGGTCTGGCAAGTGGCGTTGCTGCGCCGGATGCCGACCGCGGCGAAACGCCTTGCGCGAGCGCGGCAACGAACCGCCCCCCCGTCCGCGCCGTTTTGACAGTCGCCTCCGGCATCGTTCCCGGGGCAGAATCTGCTTGGCGCCGATCTTGTTCCGCTGCTAGATTGCGTCCGCATGCATAGGTTCTTTCCACGTTGGCCGGGGGGGTGCTTCCGGGTGCGCACTTGGCTGGTCGCCGCTTGGGCCTGCACGGCCGTGGCGGCCGGCGCCCAGCAACCCGTCCGGGTGTCCCCGCCCTCCGCCCGGGTTGGCGGGGCGAATCAACTGGCGGGGCTCATCGACGTGCAGGCGGACAATCTCTCCTACGACGCCGTGCGCGGCCTGGTGATCGCCACGGGCAACGTCAAGGTCGTGCGCGGCACCGATTCGGTCGCCGCCGACTACGCCGAAGTCGATACCGCCGCCCAGCAGGTTGCCGCCCGCGGCCACGTCGTGATCCAGTACCAGGGCAACGTCTGGAAAGGGGGCGAGGCCACCTACAACTTCAAGACCGGCACGGGCGATTTCGGCGCCTTCGAACTGCGCTCGCCGCCCTACACCATGGCGGCCGCCGATTCCAGCCGCGTGTCGCCTCAGCGGATCGAACTCAACCACGTTACGCTGACCACCTGCGAACCCGGCGTGAACGAATATTCGATCCGCGCCAGTTCGGCCTCGCTGGAAGACAACCGGATCCTGCGGGCGAAAAACGTGCGCTTCCACCTCGGCCCCGTGCCTTTCTTCTGGTTCCCCTACGTGCGGGCCAACGTGGATTCGTTCGCCAACTTCGAATTCACGCCCGGCTACAGTTCCGAAATGGGGGCCTTCCTGCTGACCGCCTACAACTATTCGCTCAACGACGTGTTCCAGTCCCAGACGCATTTCGACGTGCGCCAGAAACGGGGCGTCGGCGTGGGCGAAGACCTGGGCTGGAACGATCCCGTCGCCAACGACTACGCCGGCAAACTGCGCCTGTACTACACCCACGACCGGAACCCCTGGCACGACGAAAAGCAGCGCGCGCAGCGGGAGGACCTGATCGACAACCAGCGCTACTGGGTGAACCTCGTCGACCGCCGCAGCCTCACCGACCGCGACGCCCTCCTGAGCACGCTGAACATGCTGAGCGATCCGTGGATGCTGGAGGACTTTTTCGACGACGAATACCAGCGCAACGTGCAGCCCGAAAACCGCATCACGCTCTCGCACCGCGGCGACACCTACGTCGCCGGCCTGACCCTCAACGCGCGGCTGAACGATTTCTACGAAAACGTGAACCGCCTGCCCGAAGTGTTCCTCGACGTCAACCGGCAGCGGATCCTGGCAACGCCTTTCTACTACGAAAACCAGAACACCCTGAGCTATCTGGACCACGTTTATCCGGCGAGTTCCACGAACGACAGCTTCGACGCGTTTCGCTTCGACACCGCCCACCAGGTCTTCTGGCCCACCCGCCAGTTCGGATTCCTCAGCCTGATCCCACGCGCGGGCTATCGCGGGACCTACTATTCCCAGACCAGCGAGCACGGCACGGTGACCAACGTGGTCGCGGTCACCAACGAGGCGGGCGGCGCGATCGGCACCACCAACCGGGTCGAGAATTTCGTCCGCGACGCCGGGGCCGGCTGGCGCAACCTGCCCGAACTGGGCCTGGAAACCTCCTTCAAGGCCTTCGGCGATCTCTATCGCGGCCCGACCGGCATCGAGGAAGACGCGGACCTCCGCCACATCGCCGAGCCCTACGCCGACTATACCTTGCGCGCCGAGCCCAACCTCGTGCCCGCGGACCTGTGGCAATTCGACGACATCGACGAACTCGACGAGCGCAACGACGTGACCGTCGGGCTGCGCAACTATCTCCAGACGCGGCGCCGCGCGGCCGTCCACAACCTGATCTATGCCGACGTCTTCGCCACCCTGCGGTTGGCCCCCGACGAAGCCAAGGACGAAGAAACGCTGGGCGACGTCGGGTTCAAGACCGAGCTGCGTCCCTGGTCGTGGCTGCACTGGGATTTCGACGGCACCTACGATGCGCAGGAAGGCGTGCTCCGCAAGTTGTCCTCCCAGGCCGAAATCCGCAACGCCGACTATTTTTCGTTCGGCGTCGACTACCGCTACAAGCACGATTCCCGCAACGTGGTTTCCGGCGACCTGACGCTGTTCCCCGAAGCCCCCTGGTCCGGCCGGGTCTACGTCCGCACGGACATCGAGGAATCCAAGGTCGAGGAACACTCGTACTACGTCATCCACCGCACCCGCTGCCTTGGGATCGGCCTGGGCCTGCGCGTCCGCCCCGAGCAGGCCAAGGACGGCGACGACAACTACACGGTCTGGTTCCGGATTTGGCCGCTGGCCCTGCCGCAATTCGCCAGCTCCCTCGGAGGCTGAAGTCCCGCCATGGACGCGGTCCATCTCGTCACCGGCGGCGCCGGTTTCATCGGTTCCAATCTCGTCCGCCGGCTGGCGGGGCAGGGCCTCCGCGTGCGGGTGTTCGACGACCTGTCCTCCGGTCGCCTTGACAACCTCGCGGGCGTGGAGGCCGCCGTGGATTTCGTCCGCGGCGACCTGCGCGACGCCGCGGCGGTCCGCGCGGCGCTACGCGGCATTCGCCACGTGTTCCACCTCGGCGCGTTGGCTTCCGTGCAGGCGTCGGTGGACGATCCCGCCACAACGCACGACGTCAACGTCACCGGCACGCTCCACGTGTTGCTGGCCGCGCGCGACGCGGGCGCGGAGCGCGTCGTGTTCTCGTCGTCCGCCTCCGTCTACGGGGATGCCCCCGCGATGCCCAAGCGCGAAGACATGCGGCCCGCGCCGTTGACCGGCTACGCGCTGTCGAAACTCGCCGGCGAACACTACGGCCGGATCTTCCACGGCCTCTACGGGCTGAACTTCTTCGCCTTGCGCTACTTCAACGTCTTCGGCCCGCGGCAGGATCCCGCCTCGCACTACGCCGCCGTCATTCCCCTGTTCATGCGCGCCTACGCCGAGGGCCGCCAGCCCACCATCTACGGCGACGGCGGCCAGACGCGCGATTTCACCTTCGTCGAAGACGTGGTTTTCGCGAACCTCGCATGCCTTGCCGCGCCCGCCGCGGCGGCCGGCGGCGTCTACAACGTCGCCTACGGCGACCGGATTTCCGTCAACGATCTCGCGCGGCAGATCGCCGCGTTGGCCGGCCTGCCCTTTGCGCCGCGGTACGCGCCCGCGCGCCCGGGCGACGTCCGCGAATCGCAGGCCGACGCCGCGCTGGCCCGCCGCGTGCTCGGTTGGCGGCCCGCCC
>JAKLIL010000123.1 GCA_022709625.1 Verrucomicrobiota bacterium | reverse complement strand
CAATGCCTACGCCGTTCTCCCCACGGCCACTCGCTCCGAATACGTGTTGGGCGGATGGTGGACCCAGACCAACGCGGGGGGGACAAAAGTGTATCTCCAGACCCTCGTGCCTTACGTCGTGGAACCGCAAACCCTCTACGCGAGCTGGACCGAAACGCCGGCCATCGGCGCCGAAAACGAGGTGCAGTTCCTGGCCGCGGACATGACGTTCTCGTTGCCCGCCGGCTACGCGGATTGCGTGGTTGAATGCGCCACCGAGGTTGTCGAGGCGGCGTGGAATTTCGCCCCCTTGGATCCATCCGAATATGCCGTTTTGGATGGAAGCGTCGTCGTGTATTTCTCGCCCGATCGACCCAAGGCTATCTATCGGGCATTGTTTAGTCCCTAGCATCGTGCCGAATAATACGGGCCGACTCCTGGTTCCAAGGCGGGAGCAAACTACATCTGTGTTGACTCGCCTTCAAGGGATAAAATAGCCACAAAAAGAGACAGAATGACACTTGTATTTCGATGTAATATAGACATATTGGCTCATATATATAATTGGAACGAATGATGACTGCATTATAAATATAGTTATATTAGTCTATACAACAAGTGGTTACATGTTGATGCCACTCGTTTCTCTGACATGTTAATTAGTTGGCATGTACAATGCTGACTATATGTAGAGATCAGGTGAATAAATTAACGGGAAAGGAGTTCAGGATCATGTTGGAACTAATGATTGGACCGAGGAATCCCTGGACGATATTCGACGAACTCGAATCGCTGCAGGCGAACATGAACGAACTGTTGACGGGCGAGGCGGCGAGCCGTTTCGAGCCGCGTTCCCGCGCGGCCTACCCCCCGCTCAACGTGTGGTCGTCCGCGGAAGGCCTGGTGGTGGATGCCGAAATGCCCGGCGTCGAACCAAAGGACGTCGAGATTGCGGTGGATGGCGATGAATTGACGTTGCGGGGCAAGGTCAACGCCGAGGCTCCCGGAGCGGAGGCGACCGCGTTGCGGCGGGAGCGTCCTGCCGGAGAGTTCCTGCGCACGCTCCAGTTGCCGTTTCGCGCCAATGCCGCGGCGGTGAAGGCCTCGTTCAAGAGCGGCATCCTCCGGATCTCCATCCCGAAGTCCGAGGAAGACAAGCCCCGCAAGATCGCCATCGAAACCGCGTAAGCCAGGAAGGAGCCTGCCCATGAGCGAAACGAAAGCCATCCAGAAAGAACCGCCGGCGCAGACGCCGCAGAGCGAACCGGTCTACATCCCCCGCGTGGATATCCGCGAGGACGCCAACCAGTTTACGGTCGTGGCGGACCTGCCCGGCTCCGATGATAAATCGGTGGAAGCGACCGTCCAGAACGGCGTGTTGACGATCGAAGGCTGGAGCCAGGCGGACAAGCCGCAAGGCTACGAGTTGCTCGGCCAGGAATTCGGTCGCGGCCGCTACCGGCGGGATTTCGCCTTGCCGGACCAGATCGATCCGGAACGAATCCACGCGCGCGTCAAGAACGGCGTGTTGACCGTCGCGATTCCAAAGAAAGAAGAAGTCAAGGCCCGCAAAATCCAGATCAACAGCTAGTCGGTTCGGGAAAGGAGGCGAGAACATGAACGTGAAACACCTGGTGCCTCGGATGGGACGCAAGCCCCTGCCTATTCGGCGGGAAGAAGCGGATCCCTTCCGGAATTTCCAGCGGCAGATGAATCGCCTGTTCGACGAGTTCTTCGGCGAAGCCCCGTTGGCCGAGCGCGGCGGCGAACCCGCTTGGGCGCCCGCGGCGTTCACGCCGCGCGTGGACATCTCCGAGACGGACGCGGAGGTCAAGGTGTCGGCCGAGCTGCCGGGGATGGACGAAAAGGACATCTCCGTGGAGCTGCAGGACGACATGCTGGTTCTCCGCGGCGAGAAGAAGAGCGAGCAGGAGGAGAAGGGCAAGAATTGGTTCCGGCGCGAACAATCCTACGGGTCGTTCCACCGCATCATCGAATTGCCGGCGGGCGTGGACGCCGGAAAGGCCAAAGCTCAGTTCAAGAAAGGCGTGCTGACCTTTACCGCGCCGAAACGCCCGGAAGAGCATGCCCGGCGGAAAACCGTACCGATCCAGGCGGAATAATCCGTCCCGACGGGCCGGGAAGTTTGCGCTCCCCGGCCTTTTTGCCGGCCCGATCTGCCCATGGGGCAAGACCGGGGGAGGCTTGTTTGCGCCGCGGGAAAATGATCAGCGCGAGAAACGGCGCTTGCCGAAGGAGCGAATGCCGCCCGGATGTGGCTTGCGGCCGGCGCCGCCCGGATGGCCGCCGGGTTTTCCGCCCGGCTTGGGGCCGGCATGGGGCCGGCGCGGGTGTGCGGGCGCCTGCGCTGCCGGAGCGGCGGAGTAATCGAAGCCTTCCAGGCGGCGGCGTTCGATCTTGAAGCCGAGCACGCGCTCGATGGCGCGCACCGCGCTTTCGTCTTCGCGGGTCGTGAATGTGAAGGCATCGCCGGTTTTGGCCGCGCGGCCGGTGCGGCCGATCCGGTGCGTGTAGTCGTCGACCGTGGCGGGCATGTCGACATTGATGACGTGGGTGATGTCCGCGACGTCGATGCCGCGGGCGGCGAGATCGGTGGCGACCAGGATCTGGTGCTGGCCGGATTTGAAGCCGTCGAGGGCGGCCTGCCGCTGGCGCTGGGACAGGTTGCCCTGTAGGCTGGCGGCGCGGTGGCCGGCGGCGGCGAGCTGCGCGGCGAGGCGCTTGGCGCGGTGCTTCGTGCGCGTGAACACCAGCACGGAGCCGTCGCCGGTCTTTTTCAGGAGCGCCATCAGCATCGCGGTCTTTTGGGGCTGTTCGACGGGATACAGCGCATGTTCGACCGTCTCCGCCGGCTTGCAATGGGCGATCTGGACGGTGACGGGATCGCGCAGGATCTCGTGGACCAGCGCGCGGATTTCCGCCGGCATGGTCGCGGAAAACAGCAGGATCTGGCGCTTCGGCGGCAGGCGCTGGAGGATCTTGCGGATGTCCGGCAGGAAACCCATGTCGAACATGCGGTCAGCTTCGTCGAGCACGAGGCATTCGACGTGGTTGAGGTTGAATTTGCCTTGGCCGAGCAGATCCAGCAGGCGGCCGGGGCAGGCGATCGCGAATTCCGCACCCTGGCGGACGCCGTTGATTTGCGGTTGCTGGCCCACGCCGCCGTAGATGGTCACGCTGCGCAGGCCCACGTGCTCGCCCAGCTTGGCGACGACGTCCTTCGTCTGCTCGGCCAACTCGCGCGTGGGGCCGACGATCAGCGCGCGCAACTGGTGGCGCGGGCCGGACATCAGGCGGTGGAGCAGGGGCAGGACGAACGCGGCGGTCTTGCCGGTGCCGGTCTGGGCCAAGCCCACGACGTCGCGCCCTTCCAGAATGGCCGGAATGGCCTTCTTCTGGATGGGGGTGGTGACGGCGTAGCCTTGCTTGGCGACGTTTTGCAGCAGGCGCGGGTCGAGGCCCAGCGATTGGAAGCTCATGGGGGGATCTCCTGGTGGCGAATGGCGGAAAGTGGTTGTTCGCGACGCCATCGGTCCGGAAACCACGCCGTCCATTCGTTTCCTGTCCGGGAATCCGCGGGCGGCTCGTCGCGTCTTGTGCGCAACGGAGGGCGGACACTACGGCATCGGCGTCGGGTTGTCCAGCGCGGCGATCAGCGTGCGGCGGCGCGGCCGGCGGCGAAGGCGCGGAGGTTGACCTCGAGCAGCTTGGCGGGAATGCGCTCGCGCAATGCGGATTGCCAATGCTCTTCGCCGAAAGGCACGAACGCGGACAGCGCGCCGAGCAGCACAATGTTTGCCGCGCGCAGGTTGCCGGCCTGGATCGCGAGCGGATTGGCGTCGATCAGCCTCAGGCCCGGATAGGCGGCGAGGCGCTTGTCCATGTCCTGCACGGGGGGCTGCAAACCGCTGGAAACCGTGATGGGAATGCGATCCATGTCGTTGACCAGGATCTTCGCGTCGGGCTTGGCGAGATGGGCCCAGCGCAGGGCTTCCGTACGCTCGAACGACACGAGTACGTCGGACTGGCCGTCGGGGACGATCGGCGAAAAGACCTGGGTGCCAAAGCGGACCTGGCTGATCACCGAGCCGCCGCGCTGCGACATGCCGTGGATTTCCGACTTCTTGACGTCGAGCCCGGCGTGCATGGCCGCCAGCGCGAGGACGTCGGAGGTGAGCAGGATGCCCTGCCCGCCGACGCCGACGAGGGACACGTTGAAGATGCGGTCGAGGGAGGTGGTCATCGCGGGTTCCTCACTTGGCGGGGGAGATGGCGTCGAACTTGCAGACCTGCGCGCAGAGGTTGCAGCCCGTGCAGAATTGGGGATCGATGCGGGACTTGTAGCGCTTGCCGTCGGGGTCCTTGGCTGCGCCGCGCACGATGGCGGGGCAGCCGATGCGGAAGCACGCGCCGCAGGCGGTGCATTTGGCGGCATCGACCTCGTTGATGAATATGCCCGCCCACTTTTCGTGGAGCACGCAGGGGCCGCGCACGACGACGACCGCGGGTTCGCCGCTGTCGAGGCATTCGACGAAGACCTTTTCGAGGTTGGTCAGATCGTAGGGCTCGACCTCGTGGACGCGTTGGATCCCGAAGGCGCGGGCGACATCCGCCACGCGGACCTGGGTGGAGATTTCGCCGAGCAGGGTGTGGCCGCTGCCGGGATTTTCCTGGTGGCCGGTCATCGCCGTGATGCGGTTGTCGAACACCAGGACGGTGATTGGAATCTTGTTGTAGGCCACGTCGAGCAGGCCGGTCATGCCGGAGTGGAAGAAGGTAGAGTCGCCCAGCACGGCCGCAATGCGCTGGTTCGGCAGCCCGGCCTTGCGCATGCCGATGGCCGCGCCGATGGCGGCGCCCATGCAGATGCAGGTGTCCATGGCGGCCAGCGGCGGGGCCGCGCCCAGCGTGTAGCAGCCGATGTCGCCGCAGACCGTGGCCTTGAGCTTGGACAGGATATGGAACGGGCCGCGGTGCGAGCAGCCGGAACACAGCACCGGCGGGCGCACGGGAATGCCGGCTTCGGGCTTGGGGGCTTCCGGCGCGGGCGTGCCCAATAGTTCCGCGCGCAAGGCCGCCAGCCGCGTCGGGTTGAGTTCCATCATGCGCAGTTCGGTCTTGGGTTCGTACACGGGAATTCCCGCGGCCCGGATCTGCTCGGCCAGCACGGGGTCGGATTCCTCGACGACGACCAGCCGTTTCGTGCCGGCCGCGAAGGCGCGGATCCTCTCGATGGGCGGTGGCTGGGAGAGTCCGACCTTGAAGACCGGCGCCTCGGGGAAGACTTCCTTCACGTATTGGTAGGCCACGCCCGAGGCGACGAACCCCAGATCGCCGGTGCCGGATTCGGCGCGGTTGAAGGGGGTGGTTTCCGCCAGTTCGCGCAGGGCGGCCGAGCGCTTTTCGACGGCGAAGCGCATCAGGCGGCCGTTCGCGGGCATGGCGACATTGCGGCGGGCGTCCTTGACGTGGGGGATGCCTGGAACTTCGCCGCGCTCGCCGGAGCCGACGTCCACGATGCCGGAGGTGTGCGCCGTGCGGGTCGTCGTGCGGACGATGACGGGCACCTGGAATTTTTCGCTCAGCTCGAAACCGGCGACCACCATGTCGTAGGCTTCCTGCGAATCGGCCGGCTCGAACAGCAGGCACTTGGCGAATTTCGCGAGCGAACGGTTGTCCTGCTCGTTCTGGGAGGAATGCATGCTGGGATCGTCGGCGTTGACGATCACCATGCCGCCGCTAGCGCCGACGTAGGTGAAAGTCATCAGCGGGTCCATGGCCACGTTGAGCCCGACGTGCTTCATGGCGACGAGCGCGCGGACGCCGGCGAGGGAGGCGCCCACGCCGATTTCCATGGCGACCTTCTCGTTGACCGACCACTCGCAGTCGATGGCGCCCTTGAATTCGGCCACATGCTCCAGGATCTCGGTGGAGGGCGTGCCGGGATAGGCGGCGGCCACGCGGCACCCG
>JAKLIL010000122.1 GCA_022709625.1 Verrucomicrobiota bacterium | reverse complement strand
CCTGCAGCCGCCTGGACCGCGAGATGCAAGTGGTCTTCATCAACGGCCGGCCGGCCGGATCGCCGTTGATCAATTTTGCCGTCCAGAGTGCCTACCGGGACGTGTTGCCGGGCGGACGTTATGCGCCCCTGTTCATGCAAGTGAACCTGCCGGCCGACTTGGTCGACGTGAACGTCCATCCGGCCAAAAAAGAAGTCCGCTTTCGGCGGCCAACCGAGGTGCGCGACGTCGTCATCGAAGCCCTGCGGATGGCCATTAGCGGCCCGGACGTCTCTTCCGGAAAACGCACAACCGGGCCGGCTTCAGCCACGCTGTCCCAAGGGAACTTGCCTGCGAATTTGTCCGGAAAAGCGCTGCCGGCCATCCCCAAATCTTCCCCGCCCAGTTCGCCGCCAGTTCCTGTGGCGGTCACGCAGCCCCGGCTGGATTGGACCCCGCCTCCCGCGATATCGTCCGGTTCCTCCCAAACTCCGGCCGCCCCTTGGGCCGAATACCGCCTCCTGGGCCGCGTTGGCGACCTCTATGCCGTCCTGGAAACCGCCGATGGGCTTGTGTTGATGGATTCCCGTTCCGCCCACGAGCGGATTCTGTACGAACGCCTTCTTGGGGCGATGGAGAAGGGGACCGTCCCTTCGCAAGGGCTTTTGCCTCCGGCAACCGTTCAGGTCACGCCGGCTCAAGCCAACATCTTGCGCCGGCACTTGGATTTTTTCAAGCACATGGGATTCGGCGTGGCCGAATTCGGGGCGTCTACTTTTTTGGTGGATGCCTTGCCTGTCTGGGTGGCCGGTTTGGCTCCGGGGCCGCTCCTGTCCGATATCGCGGACGGCCTGCTGCAAGGAGGCAAACCCGATGCCGCCCAATGGGCGCAGCCGCTGATTGCCTCCATCGCGGGCCGGCAGGCCGTCGGCCTCCAACAGGAATTGTCCGAACCGGAACTCCATGCCCTGATCCGCGATCTGGCGCATACGGAAATGCCGTATACTTCGCCCCGAGGCAAACCGACGGTCATTTTGCTGAGCTACCGCGAACTCAATCGGAAATTCGGTCGCGAGTAGGAGAATGCGCGTCCTCAGGGCCGGGGTGTAAAGCAGGCTGGGGAGGGGCACTGGGGGAGCAAACAATGCGTTTTTACCGTTATCCTTCGCGGATTCAAGAAAGCATTGGCATATTTCCATCGAATTCATCAATAATGGGATACATATTATGATATTTGCAAATAGCATAAATTGTGCAGCCTGTTTTGCCGCTAGACGCAGAACTCGTTCCCGAGGTAAAAAAGGATTGGGGTAAAAGGGAAAGTTTGGCATCCTGCCGACGGTCCCATGAGCGATCTGTTCGATCAACCTCCGGCGGAAAAAGCGGAATCCAGTTCTGCGCACCGGCCTTTGGCCGCCCGGATGCGGCCACGCACGTTGGAGGACATTGTCGGGCAAGACCATGTTTTGGGTCTAGGCAAGTTGTTGCGCCGGGCGATCGAAGCGGATCGGCTCTCGAGCATCATCTTGTATGGCCCGCCCGGTTGCGGCAAGACTTCACTGGCGGAAGTCATTGCCCGCACCACCCGGCGCGCCTTTGATCGCACCAGCGGCGTGTTGTCGAACGTGGCGGGCCTGCGCCAAGCGCTCGAGGCGGCAAAACAGCGCCGGCTGGTGGCGGGTCGCGAAACCATCTTGTTCATCGACGAAATCCATCGGTTCAATAAAGCGCAACAGGATGTGCTGCTGCCTTTCGTGGAAGAGGGGGCCGTCACGCTGATCGGGGCAACCACCCACAACCCCTTTTTCTTCATCAACAACCCCTTGACTTCCCGGAGCAAGATATTTCAATTGGAACCTCTGAGCCCGGAGGCCGTCGCGCGGTTAATGCGGCGGTCGATCGCAAGTCCCGAAGGTTTGGGACACCTGAAGATCGCCATGGACGATGCCGCCAGCACCCATTTGGCGGCGGTATGCGAGGGCGATGCCCGGCGAGCGCTCAATGCCCTGGAAATCGCCGCCTTGACGACTCCGCCGGGTCCGGATGGCGTGATCCACATCACCCGGGCCGTCACGGAAGAAAGCATCCAGAAAAAAGCCGTTGTCTACGACCACGACGAGGACGAGCATTACGACACGATCTCCGCGTTCATCAAAAGCATCCGCGGCTCGGATCCGAACGCGGCGCTCTATTGGCTCGCCAAGATGCTGTACGCCGGGGAAGATCCGCGCTTCGTGGCGCGCCGGCTGGTCATCTTGGCCAGCGAAGACGTCGGCAACGCCGACCCGCGGGGCTTGAGCGTGGCCGTGGCGGCCTTGGAAGCCGTGGATTTCGTGGGCATGCCGGAAGCCCGGATCGCGCTGGCCCAGGCCACGACCTATCTGGCGACCGCGCCCAAAAGCAACGCGGCCTACATGGGCCTGGAGGCCGCTACGGCCGACGTCAAGGAAGGACGGACGCTTCCGGTCCCGCGCCACCTGCGCAGTACCGGCTCGAAGCGCGCGGCCCAGGCTTTTGGGCATGTCGGCTATCAATACGCCCATGATTTCGAAGGACATTTCGTCGATCAGGAATACGTGCCGACGGAGAAAATCTACTACGTGCCCTCTTCCCAAGGGTACGAAGAAGTTATTCGCCAACGGATCGCGCATTGGGACGAATTGCGCAAGGCCGCCCGCCGGAAAAAGCCCCCCCCGGCGGCTGGCGCATAATGATTCCGCCGCCCGTTTTCGCCCCGAGGATTCGCTTGCTTTGGATTGCCGTTGGATTTAAAGTTCGTTTTCACACTTTGGGATAAAGGCGGCACTGCGATGAAGCGGATTACATGGGGCTGGGTGCTGGCGGCAGTATTTTGGACCGGCGGGGCCGCTGCATGGGCAACTTCCTCTCCTGCGGAGTCCTACGAAAAGATCGAGGCCACTTCCCTTGTGCGCAGCCCGCAAAATTCCTGGGCCAGAGCCATTTTGTTTACCGACGTCTTGAAGGCGCTGCCGGAAGGCCGTCTCCAGCGGCTCGATCGCAAGAACTACCAATCCATGCACCTCGAAACCGTCGGTACCGTCTGGGTTCCGGAGAGCGAAGCCCCCAAGTTTCAGAAGTTGACCCCCGGCGGGACCTATTCTTTTGCCGGAACCGTGGACCAGATTTCGCGCCGCTACTACGTCATTGTGGACGCCTGCTACGTCATCCAGACGGCTGAAGACATGAAGGAGCACTGGATCGACATGCTGAATCCGGAAACCGCGGCGGCCGTCCGCCAGACGGACGTTTCCGACACCGCCATGCAGAAGTTGCTGGTCGAGGCCCAAAACAGCCTCATCAAACTGGCCCAAGACAGCAACACGACCGTCGCGGAATTGATCGCCGGGCAAACCGACGGCGGCCAACGTATCGCCGAACACATCGTCACCGATGCGTTGCAGGGCGAATTGCGCGCCCAAAACAAGACGGCTGAACAGTTGATGATCGATGCCGTGCTGGCCTTGCTCCAGAAACAATCCGTGCTGCAGGAGTCGGCTAAGGTTGGCGAAGCAAACGCCGCGTTGATCGCAGCCCAAGCTCCGGCGGAAGTCGCCTTGCCGCCGGCGAGCGTTGCGGCGCCGGCTGAAGAGGTTGAAGGCGCCGTTCCGGCCGAAGTACCGGCGGTTGCGGCGGAGGCCGAACAACCCCTTGCGGTGCCGGAAGCGGAGGCAATTGCAGAATCCGCATCCGCAGCGATTGCGGAGCAGCCCGAGCTCGCTCCTGCCGTCGAAGTTGCCGAAGAAGTCCCGGAAGTCGTCGCACCGGTTCAGGCGGTTGAAGGCGCCGTTCCGGCCGAAGTGCCAGCGGTTGCGGCGGAGGCCGAACAACCCCTTGCGGTGCCGGAAGCGGAGGCAATGATCGAGCCCGAGCTCGAAACGCTTGCGGAATCAGTCGAGGTTGTTCCCGTTGCCACGCCGGCGGAGGTTGCCACTGCCGGTATGGCCAGTGTAACGACGACGGAAACCGAAACCATGGCGCCAGAAGTGGCCGAAGACATGTCGATGGCGTCCCCTGATGAAGCCCCGGCCACAACGACGGTGCCGGAAGCGCCGATTCCCGTTGAACCGGAATTGGCGGTACTCCCATCTGCCGAAGAGATATCGGTGGTCGAGGGGCCGATGGACGAATCACAAGAGGGATCCCCTCGAGCGATTGAATTCCCCCCTGGACAAACCCAAGAAGAGCTGATGCAGGCCGAAGAAAAAATCGCCAAGGTTGCGGAGCCCGCAGGGGAGGGGGTCGGGGAAGAACCATCATCCAGCAGCCGGCTGGTCGTGCCGCTGACGGAACAACCACCGGCAATACTGCCGCTGGTCAGCGTCGAGCCTACAAAGAACGAATTGGCCCTGCAAAAACGCCAGCAAAGAGCGGCGCAGCGCGAAGCCGCCGCCGCAGCCAAAAAAGCCCAGAAGGAAGAGCGGGCGCACAGGCTGGAAGCCGAACGCCAGGCCGATCTCGAGATGAAAAAGACCGCGGCGGCGGAAAAGAAAGCCAAAGCCGAGATGCTTAAAGCGCAACGCCGGCAAGAGCAGGAACAGGCGGCTCGGACAAAACGCGAGGAGCTAGAGAGACGCCAAGCTGAACTGGCAATGGCCAGGGAAGTCGCCGCTCGCGATGCCGAACAAAACACCCGTTTGGCCGAGGAAAAACGACGAGCGCAAGAAGTCGCGCAACTGGCCGAGGAGAAGTCCCGGCTGGAGCAAGAGAAAATCCGCCTGGCCGAAGAACGGCGCAAAACCGAGGAAGCGATGCGTCTTGCGAAAGAAAAAGAACGCGTGAAGCAAGAGAAAGCCGCCTTGGCTGAGGAAAAGAAACGCTTGGCCCAAGAACGGCGCGACGCCGCGGAAGCCACGCGGCGTGCCGAAGCCCAACGCCGGGCAGAGGCTAAAGCCCAACGAGCCGCCGCGGCGGCGGAAGCCAAAGCCGTGGAGCCGCCCCATGTTCCTGACGAATCCGGCGAGTTGCCCGAGTGGATGCAGCCGGTGCCGTACTAAAACCGGCCGCATGGGGGGCGGAGTGGGAACAGGATTGCCGCATGACATGGCCAAGATCGTTTCCCGTGGCATGGAAAAGGCGTTGAAATGATTTCCATAGTATGGAAAATCCACCACTGTCATGGCTAGTTTGGCGAACGCGTATGCAATCATAATGGCGGGGGGCAAGGGCGAACGTTTTTGGCCTTTGAGCACGGCGCGGCGGCCCAAGCAACTCTTGGCATTGGTCGGCGGCCAACCCTTGATCATCCAGGCGGTGGAACGCCTGGAGGGCGTCGTCCCGCCGGAGCGTATCTTGATCGTCACCAACCAATCCCTGGTCGAACCGATTCGCGCAATGCTGGGGCAGGGGAGCCCGGTTGCGGTTCTTGGCGAACCGGTCGGACGGGACACCGCCGCCGCCATCGCGGCGGGCACCGCGTGGATCCTGCGCCGCGATCCCAACGCGGTCTGCTGCGTGCTGACCGCCGACCATATTATCGGCGATTTGCCGGTGTTCCGCGACACGCTGCGGCGCGGCCTTGAACTATGCGCGGCCAACGACGTCCTCATGACCATCGGAATCGAGCCGCGCGAACCCAGCAGCGCCTACGGCTACATCGAGTCCGGAGCGCCGTGGAAAACCTCCGGGACGATCGAATTCCGCCACGCCAAGCGGTTTGTCGAAAAACCCGATCCGGAAACCGCCAAATCCTATTTGGCCACTAGGCGGTATGCCTGGAATTCGGGCATGTTTGCATGGTCGGTCGGCAGCATCCGTCGGGCCTTCGGCGCCTACCGCCCGGAATTGGAGCAAAAAATCGACGTATGGGCCAGTCGCCCCGATGAACAGGCGTTCCTGCGTGCACTGGAAATGGATTTTCCACGACTGGAAAAGATTTCCATCGATTATGCCGTCATGGAGCGCGCTCCCAACATAGTCGTCTGCCGTGGAACGTTCGCCTGGGACGACGTAGGGTCCTGGCCGGCGCTTGAAAAACATTTGCCCAAGGATGGCAGCGCGAATTCGGTCCTGGGAGATG
>JAKLIL010000121.1 GCA_022709625.1 Verrucomicrobiota bacterium | reverse complement strand
CATTGGAAACACGTCATGCGCAGGTCCCTTCTCGTCGTTTTGCTGCTCGCGCTGCTCGGGGCGGGCGCGTTTCTGCGGCTGAGCCGCCTCGACTACCCCACGATGGGCTCGGACGTCATGGTGTACTACGGCATCTGCGAGAACGCCATTCCCCCGGGCGAACTGATGATGAACAGCTCGAAATACCTTGGGGACCTGCCCCCGTTGTGGTTCGCCGCGCACAACTGGTTTCTGCAAACCTTCCGCCTGCCGGTCACCTTCCGCAATGCCCGCCTGCCCGACGCCATCGTCGGCATTCTGACGATACTCGTCGCCTACGGGGCGGGCCGGGCGGCCGGCGGGCGCGGCACGGGAGTGGTCGCCGCCCTGTTCGTCGCGATCCAACCGCTGCACGTCCAGATGTCTCGGGAGTGCTACTTCTACGCCCCCATCGTGCTGGGCTGTTTTCTCGCCCTGTGGGCGTTCATGCAGCTCGCGGACCGGCTGGGCAGCGGCCGCCCGCCGGGCGCGGGGTTCTTCGCGCTGGCGATTGCGGGTTTCCTGCTGCTGACCAACGTGCAAATCTCCTCGTGGAACTTCGCCGCCATTTTCGCCTTGTTCCTCTACGGGCTGCTGGTGCCGGCGGCCCTCCGCCGCCAAACGTCCTGGTGGCCCGTGGCGCTGCTGACCATGGGTTTCTTTCTGATCGGAGCGCCCTCCCTGCTCGGCGAATGGGGCATGCGTGACGCCATCAATTCGCTGTTCGGCGAGCGCAAGGACTACTGGAAAAACATTTTCGGCGACCGGCTGGGCAACCCGTGGATCGACTCGGGCCGCATCCTCTGCGCCTATCTCACCGGTTCGGGCGGCGTCCGGCTCGCAACCAGCCTGCTGTGCCTTCTGGCCGGCGCCGGCGCCGTGGCGCACCGCGGGAAAGCCGACCGCAAGATGCGCCTGTTCGGCGGTTTTGCGACGGCCACGATCGTGCTGCTGATCGCGCTGCACATGAAATCCTCCTATCCCATGGAGAACCGCCACTACGCCAATCTGTTCCCCCTGCTCGCCATCGGTTCCTGCCTAGGCTTGCGGCACTGGAGCGAGTGGTTGCTCGCCAAGTTCCTGCGACCTTCCCGGGTCCCGGACGCATCGGCGGCCCTGGCCGGGCTATTCGTTCTGGGCGTCAACGCGTTTCCCGCGTGGTTGTCCACCCGGTTGGACTGGGAACCGCCCTACGCCGCCATCAACCGCTGGGTCGATGAAAACCTCCCGCCCAAAACCGTGGTCCAGTGCGACCGCTATCTGACTCCGATGCACGAATTCCGGGTGAATCCCGCGACCAACGTCGTCTACACGTTCACGGTACCCAACGAACCCATCCAAGCCTATACCGGCAGCCGCTGGCGCGAAACGGCCAAGGAATTCATCCGCCGCAATCCCCTCGCGGCATATCTGGAAATCAACAAATCGTATTGGCCGCGCCTCGGCCCCTGGACCTGGCCCCACACGCAATTCGCGCGCAAGCAGACGTTCGCGGACGAAGCCGCGGTCCGGCTGGACAAACTGGGCCTGTTCTACCGCAGCCGCCAGTTTGCCTTTCCGCGGGAATGGATCCCCGTGTCCTTGTTCTACAATACGGAAGAAGACCTCGTGGAACGGGCCCGCGCAGCCGGCGAGCGCACGCTCTGCCTGTTCGGCGCCGGCTGGGAATATACCAAGACCCAGGACTACAGCGACTGGTACGCGGTCCCGGAGACGGCCACGGCAATCCTGCACAACCTGACGCCGGCGCCGCTTTCCGTCCATCTGGAGGTGGCCGGCGTCGCCTACCCCGCCGCCGTTACGCTTACGGCCTATGCCGGTTCCAACGCCGTATTCGCGGCCAACCAATTCCAAACCCAGCGGCTGGGCCCCATCGAACTCGCCCCGGGCCGCCACGAAATCCGCTTGGGCAACCTGACGCGAACCCAGCCGCCCGCCAGGCTGCTGGTCCAGCGTCTCGGCGTCGTCGGCCAATCATCGGCTACGCCGTGAACATGTCCATCCAGTGGTGCAGGATGGAAAAGTGGCAGGTTTCGGCGTAGCCATAGGACCGGGCCGGCACGTAGAAATTCAGGTCGCCCGCCGCGCGCAGCGGGTTCTTCGCATCCATGCCGGAGAGCGTCACCACCGTCAATTTGTGCGCACGGGCGACCCGCACTCCCGCCAGCACGTTCGGCGACCGTCCCGAGCTGGAAATCGCGATCAGCATGTCGCCCGGTTTGGCCCGGCGGGAAAGCGGCTCCGAGAAAACATGTTCGTAGCCCATGTCGTTGGCGATCGCCGTGACCAGCGAGAGATCGGAGAACACTTCCGTATGCAAATGGGCGTTCTTGGCCAGATCGGCGGAGAAATGGCTGGCCATGGACGCGCTCGCGCCGTTGCCGATCAGATAAATGGCCCGCCGCGACGCGCGGCAGGTTTCCGCCGCCTTTTTCCAGCGGGCAAAGCCGGCGTCCGCCAACAGCGTTTTCCCCCGGCGCGCCGTGCAGACCATGGCGGCAAGCAAATCCCCGATGTCCTTGACGTGCCGCCGCCAAGACGAAACGGAAGGGCGTGGTTTCATGGCTCCGCATCCTATCCCACCGCCCGGGCTTGATCAATCCGGATTCCGTCCTGTCCGGACAATTTGTCGCAGGTCCGACGGGCGGATTGTCGCATGATGTCGGCCACATCGATTCAGCCCTGCCTTGGCGGGAAACGAATTGCCGCCCGATTTGCACCCATTTCGCGCGGTTCCAGCCGTACGATCCCGACTTGGCACATGGACTGCTGTATACGACTTGCCATGACAGACAACGCCAACAATCCCACACCGGCCCCTTCGGGCGAACACAGGCTCCTGCGGTGGATATTGGTCTTGCAGGTCGTGATCCTTGGCTGGCTGGCCAAAAACTACTTTGACGGGGCATTCGCCCGCAGACCCCCCAACCCACCTGCGGTCGCAACCCAACCGGACACTCCTCCCTCCTTGGAGCCATCCGCACACCCGAATGCCCCGTCACCTTTTTCGTTCCTGCCCCGCTTCCGGGTGATCCACCGGCCGCCGCCCACGTGGCGGTTCCACGATCCCGCCGACCACGTGCGCGCGGAAATGCAACGCATGATGGCCGAAGCCAACCGCGCGTTCTCCGATTTCGACTCGTTTTTCGGCGGCGACGACCTCTGGGCCTCCCTGCCCGTCTCTCCGGCCATGAGCCTGCGCGACCGGGACGACGCCTATGAAGTGTCCCTGGCCCTGCCCGACGCCGATCCCAATTCGCTCGACGTGCGCCTCGACGGCTCGTTCCTCACCGTTTCCTCGCACCAGAACATGCGCACGCCCCACTCGTCGTCCTCGCAAAGCTTCAGCTCGCGCGTGCTGCTGCCGGGCCCGGTCGATCCGGGCGCCGCCGTGCAAATCACCAACGAAACCGACCGCATCCGCATCCGCATCCCCAAGCCGGCGCCGGACGCCACCGCCTCCCGCAAGCCCTGACGCCCGGCCAACCCAGGAGAGCCCCATGAGTGACACCGGAATCACCGCGATCAACGAGAAAGTCAAGGAGGAGAGCGTCTTCGTGGCCGCCTTACGCGCCGAAATGGAAAAGGTCATCGTCGGCCAGCGCTACCTGCTCGACCGCCTGATGATCGGCCTGCTGGCCAACGGGCACCTGCTGCTCGAAGGCGTCCCGGGCCTTGCCAAGACGCTTGCCGTCAAAACCCTCGCGGCGGCAATCAACACTTCCTTCCGGCGCATCCAGTTCACCCCCGACCTGCTCCCCGCCGATCTCGTCGGCACGCAGGTCTACAACCCCAAAACCGGCGATTTCGGCACCCGCAAGGGCCCCGTCTTCGCCAACATCATCCTTGCCGACGAAATCAATCGTGCCCCAGCCAAGGTGCAGTCCGCCTTGCTCGAAGCCATGCAGGAACGGCAGGTCACCATCGGCCAGGAAACCTTCCCCTTGCCCGAGCCGTTCCTCGTGCTGGCCACGCAAAACCCCATCGAGCAGGAAGGCACCTACCCCCTCCCCGAGGCGCAAGTCGACCGCTTCATGCTCAAGCTCGTCGTGAAATACCCCACCCGCGAGGAGGAGCGGCGCATTCTCGACGCCAACGCCCGCACGCAGGTCGACCATGCCGTGCGGCCCGTCGTCGAACCCGCCGCAATCCTGCGCGCCCGCCGCATCGTCGATGAAATCTACGTGGACGACAAGATCAAGGACTACATCCTCTCCATCGTGTTCGCCACGCGCGATCCGCTGGCCCACAACCTCAAGGCGCTCCAGGACAACATCCGCTACGGCGCGTCGCCCCGCGCGACGCTCTACCTGACGCTTGCCGCCCGCGCCCACGCCTTCCTGCAGGGCCGCGGCTACGTGACCCCGCAGGACGTCAAATCCATCGCCCCCGACGTGCTCCGCCACCGCGTCATCCCCTCCTTCGAGGCCGAAGCCGAGGAG
The DNA here is from genome assembly GCA_022709625.1 of Verrucomicrobiota bacterium. Lineage (GTDB taxonomy): Bacteria > Verrucomicrobiota > Kiritimatiellia > CAIQIC01 > Lenti-01 > Lenti-01. Next base: position 1,558 of record JAKLIL010000121.1, on the reverse strand, counting down.
ATGAACGCCGAGAAGATCGTCGCCACCCTCCTGAACGAACTCCCCGTCCCCTGAACCCCGACCGGAGGTCTGCCGCCATTCCGACCTCTGAACTCCGACCTCTGACCACTGGCTTCCCATGATTCCGCGCGATACGTTGAAGAAAATCCGCCGGATCGAAATCCGCACCCGGCGTTCGGTCAACGACGTCTTCGCGGGCCGCTACCATTCCGTATTCAAGGGCCAGGGCATGGAGTTCCAGGAAGTCCGCGAATACGTCCCCGGCGACGACATCCGTTCCATCGACTGGAACGTCACCGCCCGCACCGGCGCGCCCCATGTCAAGAAATTCACCGAGGAGCGCGAGCTCACCGTCATGCTCCTCGTGGACGTCTCGGCTTCCAACCGTTTCGGCTCCACCGCGCAGCTCAAGCGCGACCTCGCCGCCGAAGTCGCCGCCGTGCTGGCGTTTTCCGCCATTACGAACCACGACCGCGTCGGGGTCATCCTGTTCTCCGACCGCGTCGAAAAGCACATTCCGCCGCGCAAGGGGCCCACCCACGTGCTCCGCGTCGTCTCCGAAATCCTCAACGCCCGGCCCGCTTCGCCCAAGACCGATCTCGCGCCCGCCCTGCGCTACCTCAACCACGTCGTCCGCCGCCGGTCCGTCGCGTTCCTGATTTCCGACTTCATCGCCCCGCCCTGCGAACGTTTGCTGCGCGTCACTGCCCGCCGCCACGACCTCGTCAGCCTCGTCGTCGGCGACAAGGGCGAAAGCGCGCTGCCGGCCGCCGGCTTCGTGGATTTCGCCGATGCCGAGACCGGCCGGCGCATCGTGGTCGATACCTCCCACGCCCCGACCCGCCGCGCCCTCCTCGCCCGCCAGACCGAACGCCGCGACGCCCTCCTGCGCCAACTCGCCCGCGCCCGCTCCGACGCCATCGAGCTCAACGCCGGCGAAACCTACGGCCGCGAACTCGTCCGCTTCTTCCGCCAACGGGAAAAACGCCGGTGAACCGCCGCCGCCAGCCTGTGCCGCGGGAGTTTTCCACGCCATGGAAAACTTTTCCGCCGTTTTTCCACGCCATGGAAAAATTCCGGCCGTTTTTTCCACGCCATGGAAAACTTGTTCGCCGTTTTTCCACGCTATGGAAAACCGCGCCCGCGCTCGCCTGCGCGGCCCTGGCGGGCTGCTCCCAGCCCGCCCCGCCCCCGCCGACGCTGGCGCCGGGCCAGGACTTCTCCATCGCCGCGACGATGTCCACCAACCGGATCCGCATCGGCGAAATCGCCGACGTCACGCTGACCGCCCTGCACCGCGACGGCACGACCGTGGCGTTTTCCGACCCCGCCAACGGCAAGGACGTGATCGTCCGGGACGCGAAGATCGAATCCGAGGCCTTCCCGAACGGCCTGCGCCGTACCGTGCAGAAGCTGCGCCTGACTTCGCTGACCATCACCAACCATGTCGTCGCGGAAAACGCCGCCATCACGATTTCCACGCCGGAAGGCTTGAGTTGGACCAACGCCTACCCGTTCGTCGCGCTGGAAGTCGTCTCCGCGCTGCAGCCCGGCGAAC
>JAKLIL010000120.1 GCA_022709625.1 Verrucomicrobiota bacterium | reverse complement strand
ACATCCGGAACCGGTGGGTGCCGTTGTTTATCCAATACGAGGTGGATCTCGTTCTTGGCGGCCATGCGCACAATTACCAGCGCACCCGGCCACTCGATGGCGTGACCTATCTGGTCAGCGGCGGCGGCGGCGGCTGGCTGTACCAAGTGGAGACCGGGCATTCCGACCTTGCCGCCGCCACCAGCGCCTTCCATTTCGTCCGATTCCGCGTGGCCGGCGATACGATCCACCTCGAGGCCAAGCTGCCGGACGGCACGACATTCGACCGCGCCGAACTTGCGGCACACCGGCATGTACGGGTGACGCCCCCGTTCCCGGCGCGGGGCCAGCCATGCACCATTTCCTACGATGCGCGCCAAGGCCCCTTGGCGAAGTCCCGGCAGGTAACCCTGCATCTTGGGCGGGACGATTTCAACGAGGTGTTGATGGATCTGCCCATGGTGCACAACCAAGCCATGGGGATCTGGCAGGCGACGTTCACGGTGCCGGAGTCGCCCAAGTGGCATATGGCCTTCTGTTTCCACGACCCCGAAACGCGCACGTGGCACAACAACCATACGCGCAACTGGCAGGCCTTGCTCGCTCGCGAGTGGTGATTGCCGAGCCGAACGACCGCGGCGGCGGCCCGCGGTTAGCCGCCTTGATGGCGGATGGCTGCGCCGATGAATTCCCGGAACAGCGGGTGGGGCGCCAGCGGCTGCGATTTCAGTTCGGGATGGAACTGCACCGCCACGAACCACGGATGGGAAGTAATTTCGACCATTTCGACGAGATGCCCGTCGGGCGATAGGCCGGACAGCACCAAGCCTTTGGCCTCGAGCCGCGTTCGATACCCGTTGTTGACTTCGTAGCGGTGGCGATGGCGTTCGGAAATTCGTTCCGTTCCGTAGGCGTTGAAGGCAACGGTTCCTGGCTTCAGGACGCAGGGCCAGGCGCCGAGGCGCATGCTGCCGCCAAGATCGATTACTTTTTCCTGCTCCGCCATGAGGCAGACGACGGGGTGGGGAGTGGCCGCCTCCATTTCCGTGGAATGGGCCCCCGCCAAACCGCACACGTCGCGGGCAAATTCGACAATGGCGCATTGCAGGCCGAGGCAGATGCCGAAAAACGGCACCCCGCGCTCGCGGGCGTAGCGGATGGCGGCGATCTTGCCTTCGGTGCCGCGCAGGCCGAACCCGCCGGGCACCAGGATGCCGGCCACTTGTTCCAATTCCTCCGGAATGTTGCCGGAATCCATGTCCTCCGCGGAGATCTGGACAATCTGGACGGAACGCCGATGGGCGGCGCCGCCGTGGCGCAGCGCCTCGTGGAGGGACTTGTAGGCGTCCTGCAGTTCGGAGTATTTGCCGACGACGCCGATCTTCACCGTGCCTTCCGGATGGACGATGGAATCGACCATGGCTTTCCACGGCGCCAGCCGAGCGGGCGGCCGGGCAAGACGGAAATGGACCATGATGATTTCGTCGAGGCCCTGTTCCGCCAGGACCAGCGGGACCTCGTAGATCGTGTTGCGGACGTCGAGTTCCTCGATCACGGCATGGAACGGCACGTTGCAAAAGAGCGACAGTTTCCGGCGCACGTCTTCCGGCAAGGGCCGTTCGGATCGGCACACGAGGGCGTCGGGCACGATGCCGATTTCGCGCAATTTGGCGACGCTCTGCTGGCTCGGTTTGGTCTTTTGCTCCCCCGCGGCGCGAATGTAGGGGAGATAGGTCATGTGGACGTACATGACGTTGTCGCGGCCTTCCTCGAGACCAATCTGGCGGATGGCTTCGAGAAACGTCAGCCCTTCGATGTCGCCGACGGTGCCGCCGATTTCGGCCACGACGACGTCGACGTCCGGTTCGGCCAAGGCACGGATCCGCGCCTTGATCTCGTCGGTGATGTGCGGAATCATCTGGATGGTATGCCCGAGATAATCTCCGCGGCGTTCCTTCTGGAGCACGTCCCAGTAGATGCGGCCGGAAGTGACGGAGGACTGGCGGGTCGTGGGCTGTCCCGTGAAACGCTCGTAGTGGCCGAGGTCGAGATCGGTCTCGACGCCGTCGTCGGTGACGTAGACTTCGCCGTGCTGGTAGGGGCTCATGGTCCCGGGATCGACATTGAGATAGGGGTCCATCTTCAACATGCGGATGCGCAGGCCGCGGCTGATGAGCAGGCGGCCGATGGAGGCGGCGGTAATGCCCTTGCCCAAGGACGATACCACGCCGCCGGTCACGAAAATGAATTTTGCCATCTTGGTTCCGGGTAATTGGGGGAAGCGTGCGCCCGCCAGGGGCTACGGCGCCAAAACTGTGGCCAGCATACGCGCCGGCGGGACGGGAACAAGCTTTTTCGCCCCTACGGCAGTTCGACCAGGGCGGTGAGGATGTCGGGATGCTTGCGGAGCGGATCGTAGAGCCGGAGCATGCAGTCGCTGTAGGCGTACATCCACTGCTGGCGGTAGCGGCGTTCCTGGACGTCGGAATACAGGGCGGCAATGAAGCAGATGTGGCGGGCGATGGCCACGGGATTCTTCGAACAGCCCAGGGGATGCTTGAACACCAGCGGCCCCGGCAGCCCGATTGGCCCCGTCAGCAGGGCGGGCAGGACCCGTTCGATGGAATTCCAGTGCCGCCGCCGGAAGTCCAACAGGGTCATCGGCGGCTGGGTATAGTGGTGCAGGCGCTGCATCAGCTTGACGATGTCGCGGCGGTCGGGAACTTCCGGCAGGCGCAGGAACTGCAGCAAAAAATGGTGGTATTGGTTTTCCCATTCCACGTGCGGCCCGCCGGGCGCCGGCGCGATCAATTCGGCTTGCACCATCCGGTGGATGATGTGGTCGATGAAAACGCAGGCCATTCGGCTGATCAGCAGGGCCTTGGTCAGCATCACCTGGTCGTGGCTCCAGCCGAAGTGGGTGCCCAGGCGATGGACGCGGGCCGAAACGCGCACGATGCGCCGCCAGTAGACCAGATTGAACCCGGGATGGTGTCCCAGAATGTATTCTTCGCGCCGGACGTAGCGCTGGCGCGCAAGTTGGCGGTTGTAGTTGGTGATGGGGTCTGGGAGATCCAGTTCCATGGACGGCCATCGCGGAAGCCTACCGGCCCAGCGATTCCCGGTAGGCTTTCAAGGCGGACAGGTAGCGCGCGTAGACATCTTTGCTGAACTGGTGGGGGTATGCCTCGAAATGCCGGTGGATGGCGGAAGGCGATTCGGTCATTTCCGCCACCTGGCGCAACAGCGTTCGCTTGGCGGCGGCATCCCGGTTCTCCCAGGTGAAGTCTTCGACCGCGCGCGCCACCTCGATCACGGGAGGCGGAATCTTTTGGGCGTTCTTGATCAGATGCGCAATCACCGCCAACAGCGTTCGGCCAAAGTTCGCTTCCAACTCGTTTTTCATGCACTACTCCCGAATTGAGCCGCATGATAAAAGCGTTTGCGCTGCGCGGCAATGCCAAAGCGCCGTGGGCGGGCGGCGCGCCGCGGGCGGGGTGGGGGGGATCAAATGCCTTTGGCGGAATGCGCCAGGGAGGCGAGCAGGAGCCGGCGAACGGTCGGGGCCAGATCGTCCAGATAGACGTCGTGGAGCGCCGTAGCGCGGGCGACGTAGTCGCGGGTTTGACGGGGCATGCCGGCCAGGTTGAATCCCGCGCGCCGCAACCGGCCCGGGCCGGCGTTGTAGGCCGCCAGCAACAGCGCGCGCTCGTCGGATTTCCACTCGGCCTTTCGGCGCAGGATGTTTTCGTGCAGAAAAGCCAAGTAGGCCGTGCCGACGCGGCGGTTCAAGTCCGGATCGAACGCCTGTTCGAAGGGGAGCGGGGTGCCGAACATTTTCGCCGTCGTCTCGCGCCAGGTGCCGGATTTGATCTGCATCAAGCCCCGTTCGCCGTACCGGCCGATTTTCAGCGCGTTTCCGTTGGATTCGATCTGGATGATGGCATCTACCAGCAAGGCGGCCGTCCGCTCGTTGGCTGGAGTGGCGTCCACAAGGGTCGATTCAACCTTGGCCGGGGGAGGAGACGCGAATCCCGCCGCGGCGTGGTGAGGGCGCATGGCGGGAACGCTGAACGGCAAAGAAATGGCTGCCGCCAGGATGGCATTGCTTCGGATGGACTTCACCGCTATCATGCGAAAGAGGTAAAACGCTACACCCGCGGTGGGCCTTTTGCAAGCCGATTGGGATAAATAGATGAAAATCGTTCATCGTCCCCATGTAAAAGGACCTTGAACAGCGCCACAATGCCAAGTAGGGTCAGGATGAAATGAAAACGATCGGAAAGTTGGAACTTGTTCTAGATAAACAAGATGCATATCTTGTCTGCGACTTGATTCGGTCTCGGTTCCATTTGGAACCCGTGGTTTTCGAACGGCCAAACCAGCGATTGGTCGTCATCGCCGTTTTTCTGGATTCCATGGCGCAGGCCTGTGTCCTTGCGCGAAAAATCCCCTCGGATTGGCCCATTCGATTCTCACGTCCTTTGCCCTGTAGGGAAGAGGAATGGACAACCTTTTGGCGGCACCATTTCCATGTCCGGGATATCGGAAGCCGTTTCCGGACCGTCCCGGTCTGGGAAAAACCACCGGATCGGAAGCGGATCAACCTCCGCATCGATCCCGGCCTGAGTTTCGGAACCGGCGACCATTTTACAACCCGGTTTTGCCTGGAGGCACTGGAGCAGGCTTGGGCGTCTTTCAAGCCCCGGTCCATGCTGGATGCCGGCACCGGCAGCGGCATTTTGGCCATTGCGGCGGTCAAACTAGGGGTCAAGAGGGTCGCCGCCTTCGACAACGACCCGGTTTGCATCAAAATGGCAAAGAGAAACGCCGTTTTGAACCGAATCGGCCCAGACCGGATCCGTTTCTACGAAGCGAATATCCTCGAGCGTGGCTGGGGACAGCGGCCAGCCGACCTGGTTTGCGCCAATATTCTTGCCGGAATCCTGATGCAGGCGTCCGCCCCGCTCTGGCAGGCGTCCCAAAAGCGCCTGGTTCTGACAGGCATCCGTGAGTTCGAAGGAGATTCGGTGGCGGAAACGTTTGTAGCCTTGGGCGCCCGGGAGGTCGCGCGCGACGGAGACGGCGAGTGGTGCGGAATCGTGCTCGAACGCCGTACCCCGGGAAATAAAAAGACTGCTTGAGGACGCCCCATCCGATACAGTGCCGGCGATTTTTGGAAATGTAGGAAAGCCATGCTGACGACCAAGCGTTTCGATTACGTGCCCTTCGAGCGGGTCCACCTGCACCCCTCGGTGGCGAACCACCGGCCTTTGAACGAGGCCAAGGTGGCCCATTTGGCCGAAGACATCATCCATAACGGACTGCTGGAGCCCATTGTGGTCTGGGAGCGGAATCCGGGGGAATTCTATCTGGTGGGCGGATTCCACCGGCACAACGCCCTCCGGCGCATCCGCGCCCAGAATCCAGGCTATTTCGACCGGGTCGACGTGCGCGTGGTGCAGGGGGAACTCGATGAAATCCAAGCCCTGAACCTCAAGCTGAACGCCGACCGGCTCGATGCGCGCATCACCGACTATTTCGACGCCGTCATCTTCATGGCCAACGCGAACTGGGACAAGGGGCGCATTGCCCGGTTCCTCGACAAGAACGTGGCGTGGATCGAAGACATTCTGCGTTTTGCGCCCGGCATGGATTCCCGCGTGCGGCGCCTCTTGGAGCAAGGCCGGATCAGCTGGGCCAAGGCCAAGGCGATCTGCGCCGCGGCCTTGGCCGCACCGCCTGGCCAGGAACGCGCCACGGTGGATGCCGCCTTGGCGGCGTTGCCGCGGCCCGATGCGCCGCGCCCGCCGAAAGCGCTGAACTATCGCACCGCCGCCCAACGGCTGAAAAAAAGCCAAACGCCGTTCCGTGTCACGGGGGCCGACGTGGTCGCGCTGCTGCGGGTGCTGCGGCAGCCCCAACCGGCAGCGGAAGAAATCGCGCAAGTGCGCAAGGCTTTTCCCGGCCTGCTGGAACCGTAGGTTTTGCTTGTGTGTCCAATTTCTCGGTAGTAAGTAAGCCTGCGGTATGAATACGTTTGCCTGGTGGCGGTTGGGATTAATCGG
>JAKLIL010000012.1 GCA_022709625.1 Verrucomicrobiota bacterium | reverse complement strand
AACCGGGCCATGGCGGTAAATCGGTCTTGGCCCGAAGAAGCGACGACATAAACGATTTGAAGGGATGCGGTTCCCCCCGCCGTTGGTTGCGGGGTTCTATCTGGGCCGGAGGCAGGGGATTGGCCTTCTAGCCAATTCGGTGGGCCAGGGGCGGGGGCGCAACCCGGTTGTTCATGGATGTTCTGGCCCACGGAATCGCATTCAAACAATCGGCGGGGAACAAGTCAACCTCGTCTCCGGCCCGGAATGGGGATGCCAGCAAACTCTAAAAATAGTTCCAAAAAGGTCTTGCCTGTCATGGGGCTATCCAGTCCAATAAATGAAACTTCCGTTCATGCCATGCAGTGGGAGAAGGGAAGCGGCAAGGGTTGCTGCGGAATTGATTCCGCAACGGGTTTTGCCGATTGAAGATACAAAAAGGAAGGAAACGCATGAAACAGACGAGGCTCCTCGCCGGGACGCTGGGTGTCGCGGCGGCATTGGCCGCGCAGACGGTGTTCGGCGCGGGTTTTGGCATCTATGAAGGCAGCGCCCGCGGCAACGCCCTGGGCACGGAAGTCACGGCCGATCCGGCTTCCCCCTCCGTGCTCTACAACAACGCCGCCGCGATGACCGAGCTGGAAGGCACCCAGTTCGAAGCCGGCGCGACGTTCATCCGTCCGCATGCGTCCGTGACCACGACGACTCAACTGGGCTCCCAGAAAACCAAGGCGGACAGCAAGTGGTGGGTGCCGCCCCACGCCTACGGCACATACCAGATCAACGAGAAGGCCTGGGCGGGCATCGGCGTCTTCAGCCGCTTCGGCCTCGGCGTCGATTATCCCAACGCCTGGCCCGGCCGCTACAACGTGCAGGAGGCCACCATCCAGAGCATCGACGTCAACCCCTCGGTCGCTTTCAAGGTGCTGGACAACCTGTCGCTGGCCGCCGGCCTCCGCGCCGAATGGTTCGATTTCGAACTGTACCGCGCGATTCCCACGGGCACCCCGTTCGTGGATCCGGACCTACAGGTGCAACTGTGCGGCGACAGTTGGGGCATCGGCTACAATCTCGGCGCCTTCTATAAGGCCACCGATTGGTTGTCTTTTGGTCTCGCCTACGAGAGCCGCATCAAGCAGGAGGTCGAAGGCGACTACGAGGTCAACCACCCGATCCTTTCCGGTGGCGATGGCAGCGGCGACATCACGACGCCCGACATCCTCCGTTTCGGTACATCGATCAAGGCCACCGACCAACTGACCCTGAACGCCGGCGTCATCTATACGATGTGGAGCACCTACGATGAGCTGGCCATCGAGTTCGATCCGCCCCTGCTGGGCGCGGTGCCTTCAAGCACCACGGAGAAGGATTGGGAAGACGTCTTCCGCTTCCAACTCGGCGCGGAATACGCCTTGAACGAGGAATGGTCGCTGCGGGCGGGCTATATCTTCGACGACACCCCCGATCCAACCGAGCACGCGGACTACATCGTGCCGGCCAACGACCGCAACCTCTTCTCCCTGGGCGTGGGCTACAAGCAGGGCGATTTCTTCTGCGATCTGGCCTACACCTATCTGCTCATCCGCGACCGGGAAGTCGCGGCCCGCCCGGCCGACGGCGTGCTGCCCAGCGAGTTCACGGACGGCGACGCCCACATGATCGGCGTCTCCCTCGGCTACAAGCTCTAACCTCCGGCCCATTCAGGCTGATGCCCCGGAACTCCCCGTTCCGGGGCTTTTTGGTGCCTGAGGCGGCTGCACCTATCGAACGCCGCGCCCTCCCGCCGCGCGCGTTTGGGGCCGAAAATACGGGTTGATTCCAGGGTGGAAAAATTTCTGGCCCATGCAGACGGGCGCAAACAGGGCCTGGCCGCCGGCCTGTTCCGCAACAATCTGCCCAAGATGGAGATGCAAATGTGGCCGGGTACCAACATTTCGATTTCGCCGTTGCGGCGTTTTGGTAAAATCACGCCCATGGCGAAACCGGGATTCGTGATGGGACGCGTTGCGAAATTGCGCCGCTAGGGCGGCCGTGCCGAAGTCAATCGATTGGATGGGGCGGGGATGGCTATGAACGAGGGAAAATGGTTCCAGTTGCGGCGGGAAGATGATCCCGACGAGTTACCTTACAGCTGGCCCAAGGCGACGCGCAAGATGTGGAAAGAACAGATCAAGCCACGCACGGGCATGGGGATCCGCAAGACCTTCGCCGCCTTTGGAAAAGACATTGCGCGGATGGATCCCACCCCGGCCATCGTGGTTGTATTTCCGCGGGATTACGCCATGGCGGGGCATCTGGCTTCCATCCGAAAGGTTTTCGACAACCTGCAGATGCGCAACTTCGAGTGCATTCGCAACAACGTTTCAATGCGCACGCCGGGCACGTATTTCGGCGCCGGGATGGCCATCGTCTGGACCAAATACGTTTTGCGTAAATTGGCCGAAGCGTCGCCCGCGTTTCAGCCGATTTGGCGCGACTTGCAGGATCTGCCGCCGGGCGAATGCGGCATTTATCTGGCCGATGCGCCCGATTCCGCGTGGCTGGCGTCGATTCGGAAGGACGAGCCCCGGCTGTTCGAGGGGTTCCGGGAGGCCCGCCATCTGGACATGGTCGGGCTGGACTTGTCCAACCCGCCGGGGCCGGCCAAGGCGCTGCACGACCGGGCGGTCGAATTCCTGCAGGCCGGGGAACGCGAACGGGGGGAAGCCCTGCTGGAGGATCTGCTGGATCGCTGGCCGGATTACTGGCGGGCCTACGTGGATTTGATATGCAGCGCACGGGACCGGGACAACCTCCGGCAGGCCTATGCGTTCGTTCGCCGGGCGCAAGCGCGTTTTCCCCACAGTCTGAGTTTCGACCGCATCGGCGCCGATTGCGCCAGCCAACGGGGAGACTGGCGCCGTGCCGAATGGCATCTGAAGCGGCTGTGGGGGCTGAATCCCTGGGATCCGCACCTCATGATCCGCTACGCGCGGGTGGCCTTTGAAAAACAGGAATATCCCTTGGCGGCGAAGTTGTACGAAGAATGCGCGGAACACGGCCCCTTGGGGTGGGGCGCGCAATTCAATTACGGGGTGACCCTGGGCCGGATCAACCGCGGTCGGGAGGCCTTGGCCGTATTCAAGGCGATGGAAAAGCAGGATGCGAAAAACGTCCGATTGCTGAACAACATCGGCCTTCTGCTCGCCGGTGGGGGCCGGCCGTTGGAAGGGCTGGACTACTGCCGCCGGGCACTGCAAATGGATCCCGGAGCGGATTGCGTTTGGGACAGCCTTGGATTCGCCTATCTGAAACTGAAAAAGTATCGGGAGGCCCGCCGGGCCTTTCTCAAGGCGGTGGAGCTCGCGCCCGCCTTCCCGGATGCCTGGCGACATCTGCTGCATGCCTATTATCAGGACGGCGACGCCGAACGTTTGGAGAGCGCCAAGGCCTACGTTGCGCGCGTCCTGCCGGGCGAACTGGCGCGGTTCGAGAAAGAAAAAGGAACGGACATCCCGGATTGAGCAGCGGCAGTTTCGCGGAAGCCCCCCGGGGCGCCATCCAGTCCAACTTGTCTCAGGGCCCCGCGGCCACGCCCCCAAAATGCGCTGGATTCACTGCGGGCAGGGTGGCTACACTGCGCCAGATGAACCCGGTTCAGGACAAGCCGATCGCGATCGATGCCCGGTGGGTGTTCCGCGAGTTGAGCGGCATTGGGCGCTACACCCTGGAATTGCTGCGGCAACTGGGGCAGATCGGCGACAAGTTCCGCTACGTGGTGCTGGTCCGCGATGGGGAACGGCGGGAATTCATCGAACAGGCCGCCGGGTTGGCGGGCCAGGGGAATTTCGATTATGCGATTTTGCCGCACGGGCTGTTCAGCCCGGCGGGGCAGTTCGCGGCGGCGCGGCTGCTGCGTACGCGGGGCGCGGCGGTCTACCATTCGACGAATTTCATGGTGCCGCTGCCGGCGTTTCCGCGCCGCCGGCCGCACGCCATCCGGGGCATCTGCAACATCCACGATTTGATTCCGCTGGCGCATCCGGAGTTTACGCCGCGGGCGCTGAAGACGCGGTTTTTCCCGGTCTACCGGGCGCTGATGCATGAAATCGCCCGGCGCGTGGACGCCGTCGCGACGGGCAGCGCGGCGGCCAAGCGCGACATCGTGCGGTTGCTGGGCATTCCCGAGGAGCGGATCGCGGTGATTCCGGACGGAGTGGATGTCCGGTACCAGCCCGGGGGCGATAAGCCGTCGGTGCGCGGCGGCCCGAAGACGGTGCTCTACGTGGGCCGGAGCGATCCCTACAAGAATTTGCCGGGCCTGGTGGAGGCCTTTGCGCGGCTGGCGCGCGAAGGCGGCGTGGATGCGCGCCTCCGCATTGTGGGGCCGCCGGACGAGCGCTATCCGGAGGCGCGGGAAACCGCCGCGCGGCTGGGCGTAACCGATAAGGTGGAATGGGTGGGCTACCTCGACGACGCGGGGCTGTTGCAAGCCTATCGGGATGCGGACGCGCTGGCGCTGCTGTCGAAATACGAGGGATTTGGCCTGCCGGTGCTCGAGGCCATGGCCTGCGGCACGCCGGTGGTTTGCACCAACGCCGCGAGCCTGCCCGAGGTGGCGGGCACGGCGGCGCGGCTGGTGGAGCCCGGCGACGTCGCAGGCGCGGCGGCGGCGCTGCGCGAAGTGCTGGCAAACCCGGCGGAAGCGGCGCGCCTGCGCGCGGCCGGGCTGGAGCGGGCGCAACAATTTTCGTGGCGGACGACGGCCGTGGCCATGCTGCGGCTCTACGGGGAGTTGGCCGCATGAGTCGCGCGTGGAACGTGGCGCTGGCCCACGACTGGCTCAACGGCATGCGCGGCGGCGAACGGTGTCTCGACCTGATTTGCCAAGCATTTCCGCAGGCGGACCTCTACACGCTGCTCTATCGTCCCGAACAGGTGTCCGCCGCGATTCGGAACCGCCGCGTTCACGTCTCGGGGCTGCAGCGCGTGCCGGGTTTCCTGAACCATTACCGCTGGTTCCTGCCGCTGTTCCCGCTGGCGATCGAATCCTTCCGCCTGCCCGCGGGCACGGACCTCGTGATCAGCACCAGCCATTGCGCGGCGAAGGGAATCCGGCCGCCGCCCGGCGCAAGGCACTTGTGCTACTGCTTTACGCCGATGCGCTACGCCTGGGCGTTGCCGGAGGCTTATTTCGGGCGCCGCGGGCTTAAGCGCGCGTTGATCGATCGGATGCTGGTCCGGTTGCGCCGCTGGGACCGGACGGCGAGCGCGCGGGTGGACCGGTTCGTGGCGATCAGCCGCCACGTGCAGGCCCGGATCCAGGCGGCCTATGGCCGCGAAGCCGCGGTGGTCTATCCGCCGGTCGCCACGCGGTTCTTCACCCCGGACGAACGCGGCGGACACGACGGATACGACTTGGCGGTGTCGGCGCTGGTGCCCTACAAGCGTTTGGATTTGGCGGTGCAGGCCTATGCGCAAACGGGATTTTCCCTCAAGATCGCGGGCGTCGGCACGGAATTGGCCGCGCTGAAAAAGCAGGCGGCTCCGAACGTCGAATTCCTCGGGCGGGTGTCCGACGAGGCCGTGCGGGACCTGTACCGGCGCTGCCGTTTTTTGGTTTTTCCGGGCGAAGAGGATTTCGGCATTGTGCCGCTCGAAGCGCAGGCCTGCGGCAAGCCGGTGGTGGCCTACGCCAAGGGCGGCCTGCTTGAAACGGTGTTGGCGGGCACCACCGGCGTGTTCTTCCGCGAACAAACCGCCGAGGCGTTGGCCGAGGCGGTGGCGCGGGCGGAAGAGATCCCGTGGGACGCCGTCGCCATTCGCCGCCACGCGGAGCAGTTCGACGAAGCGCGTTTCTTGGCCGGAATCCGGGCCGAAATCGACCATCTGATGGCCGGCAGGACGCCATGACCCCGGACGAAATGGACCGCGAATGGCTTTCGGTATCCGGCGGCGGTGGTCCCGCTGGCCTGGCCTCCCCGCGGCTGCTGCGGATTACGCGCGGGTTTTCGTGCGTGTTCTGGAGCATGCCGCTGTTGTCCACGGCCCATGCGATGGCGCTGATGTCGTTCATGCCCGCGCGGTGGATGGTGGCGGGGCTGCTGGCCGGCTATCTGCCGCTCGGTTGCGGCCTCGGCCTGCTGGCGACCGGCGGCGACCTCACGCCGCGCTGGGCGGCGCGCGTGCGCCTGGCGGCGCTGCTGGCTTTGGCCGGCCTGGCGTTGTCCCCGTTTCTGGCCTGGTGGGGCGCCGTGCCGCTGCGCCTCTATTTCGCCGCCAATGCAGCCGCGCACTACGTCGCCAGCGTGGCGTTGCTGGCGGGGCTGAACCGGTTGGCGGGCGAATGCGCCCGCCGGCTCGACGATTTGCCGCTGCGGCGGGAATCGCAGGCGGGCCTGATCGTGACGCTGTGGCTGAGCGCGTGCACGGTGGGCGTGGTGGCGTGGCTGTTCCGGCGCACCGGCATCCTGTCGGCCGGCACGGAAACGATTCTGTGGCACCTGTCGCGGCTGCGGGGCGAAGCCTATCTGCTCTGCCTGCTGCCCTACGCCATGACCGCCTATGTGCTGTGGCGGGCGAAGGAAACGGGCCTGCGCCACGCGGTCGGCGCCGCCTGACCGCGGGCTACTCCCAAGGATACCGGCGGACGGGCTGTTCGTCCTCCGGTTCCGCCGGCGAGGTCTCCGGCGGCAGGTTCGCTTGGATCTGGACCTGCAGGGCCAGCGCTTCCGGGTCGTTGGGCACCGCGGCGAGATAATCGGCGATCCGCCGCTGGGCGCGCCGGTATTGCTTGAGGCTGTAAAGGGCCTGGGCCCATTTCAGGAACCGCTCGTAGCGGTAGGGGGCGATTTCCTCCGATTTCCGGAAGCACTGCGTGGCGATCTTCCAATCGCCGAGCAGGCAATAGAGCGCGGCGAGTTCCTCCCAAAGCAGCGGGGTCTGCGGATTGCGCTTGATGGCCGCCTGCAGCGTTTCCACGGCCTTGGGGCTTTCGTCGAGCCGATGGAGGGTCTGGGAAAGGGCGATCGCGGCGGCGGAATTCCAGGGGTCGCGCGCCACGGCGTGTTCGAGCCAGGGCCGGGCATCGGCATAGCGCTTGCGCCCGAGGAACTCCTGGCCAACGGCGATGGCGAGGGCGACGTCGAAATAGCCGCAATCGCGATCCGCGCCGCGGATGGAGGCGATGGCCGCGGCCGGATCTTCGCCTTGGCAGGCGCGGGCATAGGCCAGCAGGCCGCGGACGTCGAACCGATGCGGCCAGCGGCGATGGGCTCGTTCCGCGGCGGCCTGGGCGCGCGCGGGATCGTCCGCGCCGAGCAGATACTGCGCGGTCCGCGCCGCCAGCCAGGCGTCCTGCGGCCGGCTGGCCTGGCGCCGGGAGAAGATCGCCTGGGTGTTGGAGGGCGAAATGGCCGCCACGCGGGTTTCCCAGTTGGCGAGTTCCGCGTTGAGGCGGCCGACGGTTTCGGCGTTGTTGAGCTGCCGCTGGAACGGCGGGCGGATCTGCTGGGCGACGACCGTGGCCAGTTCGGCCGCGCGGCCCCAGGGCGCGTAGAGGAGTTCGTCCGCGAGTTGCTCCGGGCCGGGCACGATCCCGGTCGGCTCCGGCTCGAAGGCGCGGAGTAATTCGAGGCGCTCCACCAGGGCGGCGGCCAGCAGATGGTTGCCCGCGAACGCGAAATGGACGTGGTCCAGGAACAGTTCGTGCCCGGGGATGCCGTGCGGTGAGCTTTTGGCGAACAGGTCCTCGGCGTCGAACACCGTGACGGCGGCGGCCGCTGCGCATGTGCGGACGATGTCGTTGATGCGGGAATCGGCGCGGAGGCGCAGGGCATCCGCGTCGCGGGCGCGCGCAAAGAAATTGGCGGCCTCGACCGGGCGGTTCGCCTGCAGCGCCAGCCGTCCCGCGCGGAACAAGGCTTCGGCGTGGGTGGGATGGAGCTGGAGGGCTTCCGCGTAGAAACGGGCCGCTTCGGGCTGGTTCGTGGCGGTTTCGGCGGCCACGGCGGCACGCAGGAGTTCGCGGACCCGCTGGGCCGCGGTTTCGTCCTTCAGGTAGTCCGTGGCGAACGGCGCGCAGTCCCGCAGGTTGACGGGTACCGTGCAGGCCACGACCACCGGAGCGGCCTGCGCGGCGTCCCGTAGGATCGCGGCGAGATTGTGGCGGAACGAACGGTAGACGGTTTGCAGCCGGGGATCGCCCGGTTCCAGCCGGCCTTTCAGGGATATGGGTTCCTGGTTGCGCCACGCGGCGAGGTCGATCCGCGCCGGGAAGAGCCGGTTGATGCCGGCCATGCCCAACTGGGACAGCCGGGTACGGGAAAAGATCGCCAGCGCCCGGGCGATGCCCAACCGGCGGTAGAGCCGGCCGAGCCCGGCGGCGGGCGCGTAGGGTCCGGCGGCCTCCTCGTTGCCCAGCAGGACGATCACGGCTTGGGGCCGAAGCCACTGTAAATCCCGCGCGGCTTCGCGCAGGACGTGCGAATTGGCGCCTTCCAGCGCCATCTGGACCACTTCGACGGGATGGTGCGGATAGCGGCTCTCCAGCATGAGTTCGAGCTGCCGGCCGAGGCCAAAGGAAGGATCCGGCGCGCCCAGCGCCTGGGAACCGCCCATCAGGCAGATGCGCAAGGTGTCCGGTGCCGGCGTCTGGAGCGCTACGACCGGCAGCGGCGCGTGGGCCAGGCGTTCCGGGAAGAACCGGTACGCGAAAAACTGGTTGTCGACCCAGGCCGGTTGGCCGTCGGATGCCCCTGCCAGCAGAAACCGGGTGGATCGGCCGGGGAACAGGTAGCGGGCTGCCAGCTCCAGAACCGCGAAAACGACCGCCGCCAGCAAGACGGCGAGGGCGACGCGC
This sequence comes from Verrucomicrobiota bacterium, assembly GCA_022709625.1. Taxonomy (GTDB): domain Bacteria; phylum Verrucomicrobiota; class Kiritimatiellia; order CAIQIC01; family Lenti-01; genus Lenti-01. The sequence goes on along the minus strand of JAKLIL010000012.1, from coordinate 4,011 downwards.
CGGACCAGGCGCAGGAGGAAAGCCGCCCAGTCCGGAAGCTCGAAGCGCATGGAACTCGGCTTCGTGTCCTGCATGGGTTCCGACTATAGGGGAAGCCGGGGGAGACTGTAAAGCGCGGCCCCGCATGGGGCGCGTCTGCGTTGCGGTACATGCTTATAGAAAACCGGCCTTGGCGTCCGAGATGCGAAATTGCTTGAAAGTGGTCGGTGGCGCTCCTCATAATTCAACATATAGGTGATTCGCCGCATGGGATGGGATGGCACGATGGAACGGCCTGGGTTGCTGCGCTGGCGTCGGGACGGGCGCCGCGCTTGGTTTGTCTCCGGATTCGGGGCCGTCCGCCGACTATGAGCGCGCCCCCCGCCAACGATTCCGCGGCGTATCCATCCGCGCCCGGTCCGACGGCCCTGCCCCTGCGGGAAGCGCGTACGCGCCTCTCGGTCGTTCTGCAAGCCGTGCCCGATTTCCTGTTCTTGCTGGACGGCGAAGGCCGCGTGCTCGATTACCGCGCCCCGCAGCCCGAAAGCCTCTACATTTTGGACCCCCAGCGATTCATGGGACAAAAGGTGATCGACATGCTGCCCGAACCGGCTGCCACCGTTGTTCGGCACGCGATTGCGGAAGCAACAGCAAAGGGATTCCATCGGGGCGCCGTGTATTCGCTGCCCATGCCGGACGGGGAGCAATGGTATGATCTTTCCATCGCCGTCCAGGGCGATCTCCGGACGGACGAAGGCCGGTTGGTTGCCTTCGTCCGCAACATCACCTCCCGCATCCGTGCGGAGAACGAGCTCAGGGAGAGCGAGCGGGCCCGGAGCGCCATCAACGACAACCTGCCGGACGGAATGGTGTACCAGCTGGATTCCGGCGTCGACGGCCGCGCCCGCCGCTATACCTATCTCAGCAAGGGAGTCGAGTCTTTGCACGGCGTAGCGACGGCGGAAATGATGGCGGACTCCGGAATCGTCTACCGGCAGGTGCTGGAAGAAGACCGCGCGCGGCTGGCCGAACTCGAAACCCGCGCCCTTGAGACGATGATGTCCTTCCGCGTGGAAGTGCGCCTCCGGATGCCGGCGGGCGACGTCCGCTGGCGCTTGTTCAATTCGGCGCCGCGGCGCCTGCTGAACGGCCATGTGGTCTGGGACGGCGTGGAAATCGACGTCACCGACCGCAAGCAGGCTGAGGAAGCGCTGCGCCAGTCGGAGGCCAGGTACCGGTTTTTGTTCGAAAGCATGCGGGAGGGCTTTGCCCAAGGGAACTTGGCGGGCCACATCCTGGAAACCAATCTGGCTTTCCAGACCATGACCGGCTACTCCGCCGAAGAACTGCGCGGCATGCCCTATCAGGCCATCACGCCCCCCCCATGGCATGCCATGGAAGCGAAGATTCTGGAAGAACAAGTCTTTTCACGCGGCTACTCCGATTTGTTCGAGAAGGAATACGTCCGCAAAGACGGGACGATCTTCCCGATTGCGGTTCGCACCTATTTGATGCGCGACGACTCCGGCCGGCCGACGGGGATTTGGGGGCTGGTCAGCGATATTTCCGCACGGAAGCGCGCCGAGGAGGCGCTGCGCCAGTCGGAAGCCAAATACCGGGTGTTGATCGAAAGCATGCAGGATGCCATCGCCATCACGGATATGCATGGCCGGCTGCAGGAATGGAATCCGGCCTTTGAAATCCTGCTGGGATATTCCAAGGAGGAGTTGCGGGGGTTGCCCTATTCGAAGATCACGCCTGCGCGCTGGCGCCGGATTGACGATGCGGCCATACGGCAAGTGCGCCGGCGCGGCTTTGGCAATGTTACCGAAAAGGAATACCGCCGCAAAGACGGGACCCTGGTGTCCGTCGAGATTCGCGGTACCCTGATGCGGGACAAGGATGGCCGGCCGGCGGGCATCTGCGCCGTCATTCGCAACATTACCGCGCGCAAGCGGGCGGAACAGGCCCTGCGGGAGGCGCACGATAAGCTGGAAGAACGGGTGGCCGCGCGCACGGCCGAGTTGGAGACCTCGCGGCTGGAACTGGCCCGGCGCGAAGAGCAGTTTCGCCAGATGGCGCAAAACATCCAGGACGGGTTCTGGTTGGGCGACGTCAAGACCAGGAAGCTGCTCTACGTCAATCCCGCGTTCGAACGGATCTGGAACCGGCCGGTCGGGAAACCCGCCACCTTGGTGCGCCGGTGGTTCGCCGCCATCCATCCGGAGGACCGGGAGCGGGTTCGCCGGTATTTCCGGTTTCCGATTCCCCCCGGCGCGGCGGACACGATCAGCTATCGCCTGCGTTGGCCGGACGGCTCGATTCGCTGGATCGAAGCCTCCATGGCCACGATCCACGCCGGGCCGGGCCATGCCCTCCGCACCGTGGGCGTCACGCGCGACGTCACCGAACATCGGCGGCTGGAAGAGGCGCTCTTGAACGCCGGCGAGGCGGAACGCCAGCGGATCGGCCGCGACCTGCACGACGGCTTGGGCCAGTCGCTCACGGCCATCCGCTACATGGTCGAGGCTGTGCACGCCGATTGCGCCCGCGCCAAACGGCCCGCCGCCGCGGAATTGGGGAAAATTGCCCGGCTGATCGACAGGACCGCCGGCGAGGCGCACGCCCTGTCCCACAACCTCCTCCCGCTGGATCTGAAACGGCAAGGCCTCGCGGAGGCCCTGCGGGAACTGGCCATGGACGTCCAGCGGCTATTCAAAGTTCCCTGCCGATATGCGGGCGCGGACAACATCGAACTGGATGACGTGAACACGGCCAGCCAGTTGTACCGCATCGCGCAGGAAGCGGCCACCAACGCCGCCAAACACAGCCGGACCAAGCAGATCGCCATTCGCCTCGCCAGCAAGGCGAACGGGCTGCTGCTCGCCGTGCGGGACACGGGCCGCGGAATCTCCGCGAAGAACGGCAAGGCCGCCGGCATGGGGCTCGACATCATGCGCTACCGGGCCGATATGATCGGCGCCATGTTTTGGATCGACAGCGCCCGCGGCCGGGGCACCGTCGTGAATTGCTTGATTCCCGCTTCCGCAGGCAAGGAGCCGAAACCGTGAAATCCAAATCCGTCTTGGGCCTCCGCAAGCGCAGAATCCTGATTGTCGACGACCATCCACTGTTGCGCAACGGATTGGCCAAGATCATCGACCAGCAGGCGGACCTCGCGGTGTGCGGCGAAGCCGAAGATTTCCGCGGGGCGCTGGCCGCCGTGGCCGCCGCCAAGCCCGACGCGGCGATCGTGGATCTGACCCTGGAAGACGGCAACGGACTGGATTTGATCCACGACATCCATGTCCGCCGCCCCGAACTGCCCCTGCTGGTGCTTTCGATGCACCACGAGAACCTCTACGCCGAACGCGCCGTGCGCGCCGGCGCGCGGGGCTACGTGATGAAACACGAACCCGTGGCCCGCGTGGTGGCCGCCTTGCGCAAGGTGCTGGCCGGCCATCTGGCCTTGAGCGACGAAATCGTGAGCCGCCTGGTCGGCCCGCCGCCCCGCCGCAAGAAAACCTGTTCCGGTTCGCCGGCCGATCGGCTCAGCGGCCGGGAACTCGACGTGTTCCGGCTGCTCGGCTCCGGCTTCGGTACCCGCCAGATCGCCGCCAAACTGCGCGTGGCGCCCAGCACCATCGATACCCACCGCGCCGGCATCAAGCTCAAGCTCAAACTGCGCAGCGCGACGGAACTCGTGGCCGCGGCGACCCGCTTCCTCGCCGAAGAAACGCGGGCCTGAGGTCCGGGGCCGCCGCCTGGTCGCGGCTGGGCGCCTCCTGTTTTCCATGACCCCAAAACCTTGTTTTCCATGATGGTTTTAGGGCCGGCGGTTGGACTAGGTTCCGTTCCGTTTATGGAAAAGAACGCATGCCCGGCGGAGGAAGAATCGGCCACCGCCTGCCCGGGAGAAAGTTGCCGGGCGTTCGCCTGCCCGCACGGGGTGGGGATTCGCGAGGCGTTTCTGCTGGCCAAGACGGCCCAGGCCTTTCGGGCGGACATCACGTTGGCCCACGAGGGGTTTCG
>JAKLIL010000119.1 GCA_022709625.1 Verrucomicrobiota bacterium | reverse complement strand
GCTATGTTCCGCCGGACCATCGGGCCCGCGACGAGGGGCTGGCGCTGGTCCGGGCGGCCGTGCGCCGTCTCGCTTCGGGACGATGCGCGGGGTAGATTGAGGACACAGGAATGAAAAACACGCTGATCGGCATTCACCGGGGAATAGACGGCGATTTTTCCGCCCGGTGGGCCGCCGCGGCGCAAAACCGTGGCGCGGAAATCCGTTGGCTGGATCTCCGCGGGCCGGAACCGTTGAAACAAGTGGCGGGGTGCGCCGGGGTCATGTGGCACTGGTTCCATTATCCGCACGAGGTGCGCTGGGCGGCCTTGCCGATTTTGCGCGTAATCGAGGAGCATCTGGGGATTCCCGTCTTCCCCGACACGGCCACCGGCTGGCATTACGACGACAAGATCGCCCAAGCCTATCTGCTCGAAGCGCTGGACGTTCCGCAACCGAAGACCTGGGTGTTCTGGAAGAAAAACGAGGCGTTGGCGTGGTGCGGCCAAGCCGTTTATCCGGTCGTGGCCAAACTCGCCGTGGGGGCCGGCAGCGAAAACGTTCGGCTGTTGCGCAACGCCGCCCAGGCCCGGCGGTATGTCGCCGCCTGTTTTTCCGGGAGCGGAATCGCCATCCGGCCCGCCTTGCCGAAGGGGTGGGGGGCGCGCTGGCGCGCACGGTTGCGGCGCGCAGTCGCGCGGGGCGCGCGGGCCGTTCCCTACGTCTTGGCCAACCGGTTCCCCTCCATGCCCGATCGCACCTATTGGATGCCCCAAAAGAACTACGCGCTGTTCCAGGAATTCCTGCCCGGGAACGAATTCGACACGCGCGTGACGGTGATCGGCGCGCGGGCGTTCGCCTTCCGTCGCTTCAATCGGCCCAACGATTTTCGGGCTTCGGGCAGCGGCCGCATCGATCACGAGCCTGCCGCCATCGATGGGCGCTGCGTGCAGGCGGCTTTCGCGGCGGCGCGCAAGCTGCGCTCGCAATCGATGGCGTTTGATTTTCTGTTTCGTGGGGACAGGCGCGAACCCGTCGTGGGCGAAATCAGCTATTGCTATGCGAACTGGGCGGTGGAGCGCTGTCCGGGCCACTGGGATGCGGATCTGAACTGGCACGCAGGCCATCTGTGGCCCGAAGAGGCGCATGTGGAGGATTTCCTGGCCCGGATTCGCTCCCGCGGGACCGGCCAAACATGAGAATCCTGATGATGGTGCACCTGTTTCCGCCGGCGGGCATCGGCGGAGCCGAACGCCAGTGCTTCCGGCAAGCGCAGGCCTTGGTCCGGCGCGGTCACGAGGTGGCCATCGCGACGCCGTGGTGGGTGGGGCGGTGCAAGCGCCGCGAAACCATCGACGGCGTGCATGTTCATCGGCTGGGCTGGCTGCTTCCGCTCACTTGGCAGGCGCGGCGGTGGCACGACCGGGTGAAGCGCCCGGTCCCGGAATCGGGCGCCCCGGCGACCGCGGCTACCGCCCCGGCGCGCGGCAAACGGTTTCGCTGGATGTCGCTCGCGGAGCGGCCGGGACTGCTTTCGTTTCTCGCCGAGACGGCCTTGGCGGTCAAGACGGGCCGGCTGCAAGCCGACGTGGTCCACGTGCATGAAAGCCACTGGCTGGCGGGCTTCGCCCACTGGGTGGCCGAAGCCATGCGGGTGCCGGTGTTCTGCAAGGAAGCTTCGGCGCCGGTATTGCGCTGGGGCGGGGCCCAGGACGTGCCGTTTGCCGCGCGCTGGAAGGAGCGCCGGAACCGCTGCCGTTTCGTCGCCATCACGCCGGACATTGCCGACCTGTTGCGGCAGCAGGGAATTCCGGCCGATCGAATCGTGCAGGTCTCCAACGGCATGGAGTTGCCGGCCGATCCCGCCGACCCGGCTCGGCATACGCGGGGACTTTACGTCGGCAACTTCAGCCAAGGCACCCATTTCAAGGCCTTCGACGTTCTGATCCAGGCCTTTGGCCGCGCCGTCCGCCAAGAGCCCGGCATGCGGTTCCGTCTGCATGGCCGCGGCGACGTCTCCGGCTGGCGGAATTTCGCCCGGGAGCAGGGGTGCGCGGCCGAAATGGATTTCGCCGGGGAGACCAACGACGTCCATGGCGCGCTGCGGGAAAGCGGCTATTTCGTTTTGCCGTCGCGCGTGGAGGGCCTATCCAACGCCCTCTTGGAAGCCATGGCCATGGGGTTGCCCGCGATCGTTTCGGATATCCCGGCCAACCGGGTCGCCGTGCGGGATCGCGTCGAAGGACTGGTGGTACCCGTGGGCGACGTCGAAGCCTTGGCGGCTGCCCTGCTCGCCTTGTATCGCGCCGCGGACTTGCGGGTCCGGCTGGGGGCGGCGGCGCGCCGCCGCGTGGAAACCGAATTCGAAATCGGAAAGGTCGCCGAGCAACTGGAGCGGATGTACCAAGCCGCCATGTCCGCCGATGTCGCGCAGCGGAAGGAGCAATGCCGGTTGTGAGCCCAACCATGGGAAACGGGCCCGGCTTGGGCAATAGGATCCGGTCGTGAAGATCCTGATGCTGGTTGCGCAACTGTTTCCCGCCGCGACGGGGGGAGCCGAACGCCAATGCTGGCGCCAGGCCCGCGCCCTGGCCAAGCGCGGGCACGAAGTGGCGATCGCGACGAAATGGCTGGATCCCCGCAGCGCCCGCTCCGAAATCGTGGAGGGGGTGCGCATCTGGCGGCGCGGCTGCTTTTTTTCGGTGCGCCGGGCGCTTTCCCGCCGAAGGAACGACGCCAGGCCTGAAGTCCGGGAACCGGGCGCCGCGGCCCCGGCTCCCACGCCGCGATCCGCTTGGTTGGGCAAGGCGCGGAACGCCCTGTTCATCGCGGAACTGGCGTGGTTCGCGAAGTCCCGCCGTTTCCAGGCCGACGTGATCCACGTCCACGAAAGCCATTGGATCGCCGGCGTGGCCCAGTGGCTGGGGGCGAAGACGGGGATTCCGGTTTGGTGCAAGGAAGCTTTCCAGCCGGTCTTGCTGTATGGCGGCGCGGAGGAGATTCCCTGGGCCGCGACTTGGCGCCAACGGCGCCTGGCGTGCAACTTCCTGGCCATAACGGAAGCCATCGCGGACGATCTGGCGGCGGCGGGCATTCCCCGCGCGCGCATCGTCCCGATTCCCAACGGCGTGGAAATTCCCGCGGAGGCGGCGGAGTCCGGCAAGCATGCCGATGCCGTCTATATCGGCAATTTCACGCAAGGAGCGGCGCACAAGGGATTCGACGTCTTGCTGGAGGCCTGGGGTCTGGCTCTGCGCCAGGAGCCCGGCATGCGGTTGCGGCTCTATGGCCGCGGCGATCCCGCGCCTTGGCGGCGCCTCGCGGAGCAGTGCGGCGCCGGCAATTCAACGACGTTCGCGGGCGAGGTGGCCGACATCGCCGCGGTCCACCGGACGGCGGGTTTTCTGGTGCTGCCCTCGCGCCGCGAGGGCCTGTCGAACGCGCTGCTGGAAGCGCTGGCCAGCGGACTGCCGGCGGTGGTTTCCGACATCCCCGGCAACGTGGCGGCGGTGCGGGACGGCGTGGAGGGGTTGGTCGTGCCGGCCGGCGACGCAACGGCCTTGGCGGAGGCCATGCTGCGGATGTACCGCCAGCCCGAGATGCGTGCACGGATGGGGGCCGCGGCGCGGGCGCGGGCGGGCGCATGCTTTTCGATGGAAAGCGTGGCCCAACGCCTGGAAACGGCCTATGCCGAGGCCGTTTCCGCCGAGCGCGGATGAGATTCGATGGTTGATTTCAGCGCGTGGGCACGGGCATACTCCGGCCCCATGCGAAGATGAGCGTTCCCGCGGCACAATTTCCGGCCGGCCAGCGTTCGGCCTATCAATTTCCCGTCTACCGATGGCTCGGTTGGCTGGCCGTGGCGGGCTTCGCCATCGGGCTGGTCGCCATGTTTTTCGTCTCGGGCATGTTCGGCATTCCCGCCCATCTCGGCTGGGCCGCCATTGTCATCCTGTTCACCTTTGGCGCGCTGCTGCTGGACAAGCCGAAGCTGCTGTTGAACGTGATGTTGTTCTATTTCCTGCTGGTGCCCAGCAACCGCCTGTTCGGCCTGTTGCCCCTGCCCATTCCCGGCGGCCTCAACAAGTTTTTCTTCATCCCGTTCATCGCGCTGATCGTCATGAACTGGATCCAGCACCGCCATCTCAAGGAGGCCACGCTTTTTCCGCTGTTTTTCTGCATCCTGACGGGCCTGAGCTGGTACGTGAACGGCAAGCACGCCTTGGTCGGCACGATCCAGCTCACCATCGTCATGCTGCGATGCTACATCCTCTGGTATTACTGCCGGCTGACCTGCACCTTCGAAAGCGAACGGCAGATGGCCAAATGGATGTGGGGCTACGTGGCCTACGTTGCGGTGCAGTTTCCCTACAACGTCCTGTGGCAGCAGGGGCCATGGCCGCGCTTCCATCCCGACCGCAGCGGCGGCGTGTTCGGGCCGATGAGCGGCGGTGAAGCCCACATGATCGGCTACATGTGCGTCTTCGGCCTGCTGCTGGTGGCCGGCTGGTGGATCAGCGTGGGCGCCCGCGCCCGGCCGCGCCGCCGCTGGCTGGTGGCCGCCGTGGCGGCGGTCATGGCCTACAACCTGATCGTCATGACGGATACCAAGCACATCCTGTACATGCTGCCTTTGATCGCCCTGCCGTTTTTCGTCCATCCCCGGATTCCCATGCGGCGGCGGATTTCGCTCCTGTTGGCCGGCGCGGCGATTTGCGTCTGCGCGCTCGCCTTCATTCGGTACTACGTCGGCGACGTGCAAATGCGGCGCTACGCCGATGCGGCCTTGGACAGCCCCCGCGCCAAGATGTTCTACGCCGTGACCGTGGATTTGCCGTATCTGGTGCCCTATCCCCTGCTGGGAGCCGGACCGTGTTCGTTCGCCTCGCCGCAGGCCGTCGAGGCCGGTACCCCCTTGGCCCGGCGCTATATCATTCCCTATCTCGACGAGAACCGGCGGCGCAGCTACTACGGCATGCAGGGCACGGTGGTGTCCGCCTCCGTCATCGGCGCCACGCAGTCCGATTTCTTCACCTTGATGGGCGAGTACGGGTGGGCGGCGACGGCGGTGTACTTCGGCTTTTGGTTCTGGGTCATCGCCAAGCTGCTCCAAAAGGCCCGCCAGGCGCCGGAGGGCAGCCTGCCGTCGGGGCTCTTCATCGGCTTGGCCTGCTGCATCCTGACCCAGACCATTTTGCTGGCCATCACGGCGATTCTGATCACTCCGGCGTTCACCTATCCGCTGTGGATCTTTCTGGGCCGGGCGTGGGACATGCGCATCGCCGCCGCATCTGCGACGGCCGAACCGGCATGAGCAGCCGCACGCACCCCAGCGGGTCTTGCGCCGGCACGGTGCGGAGCGCGCCGCGGTGACGACGCTCGCCCGACCAGCCCGGCCGTTGCGCCACGACCGCTACGTCCTGTTCCTGACGGCGTACGACTACCGTTTCGAGGTGGGGGGGCTGGAACGGTACGTCCGCGACGAGATGGCCTTGCTGGCGGACCGGGGGACGTCCGCCGTCTGCCTGTTTCCTTTTCCCACGAAACGAAGCCAGCGGATGCACCGCTGGTCGTCCGGATTTTGGGGCGTGGTGGCCGATGGTCGGCTGGTTGGATTCTACGGAACGGACGCGGTTGCCGGTCTACTCGCCGCCTGGGCGCGGGCGGGCCAGCAGCCGCTCGAAACGCAAATCCATCACCTGCGCCACTACGATTTGGCCAGGGTCCGGCGGTTGTTGGCGGACTTGCCTGTGCCGGTCAAGTTGTTCCTGCACGACTATTACACGGTGTGTCCGCAGTACAACCTCCTGAAAAACGGGGAGCGCTATTGTGGGGAAGCCATGCCGTCGCCGGCGAAATGCCACGATTGCTCGAGTTGGACGCCGAAGCACCAGGGCGAAATACGGGCCCTGTTGGAGGGCGTTCGGGAGCGGTTGACGGTCGTGGCGCCTTCGGTGCCCGCCCAGCGGATCTGGCTCGCCTCGTTCCCGGATTTCGCCGCGCGGACCGCGGTCGTACCCCATCTGAAACCGGCGGGCGAAACGATTCGGGCCGTGGCCGCGGCAAATTCCGTC
>JAKLIL010000118.1 GCA_022709625.1 Verrucomicrobiota bacterium | reverse complement strand
CGGATCGTCCGCGCCATGCCTTTCAAGCCGCGCACCTCGCCCTACGATTTCCAGGGGCTGAAGCAGGACGGGCTGGAGATCATGCGCGCCATCAAGCGGGAATTCGGCGTCGCCATGGTCACCGAGGTCCCCGGACCCGACAAAATCGAACCCCTTCTCGATTTGGCCGACATGTTCCAAATCGGCGCCCGGAACGCACAGAACTACGATTTGCTGGAGCAAATCGCGAAAATCGGCCAGCCGGTGCTGCTGAAGCGGGGACTGGCGAGCACGGTCGAGGAATGGCTCACCGCCGCCGAATATCTCATCGTGAACAATTGTCCCCAGGTCGTGCTGTGCGAGCGGGGCCTGCGCTCGTTCGATCCCAGCACGCGCAATCTGCTGGATCTCGGCGCGGTGGCGGTGGCCAAGCAGTTGTCGCATTTGCCGGTGATCGTGGACCCCAGCCATGCGGCCGGCGCGCGCCGGCTCGTTCCCGCCCTGGCCCGCGCCGCGCTGGCCGTCGGCGCCGACGGGCTCATCGTCGAGGCCCACCCCGACCCCAACAACGCCTTCAGCGACGCCCCGCAGCAATTGGAAAGCGGCAAGTTCCGGCAGTTTCTCGCGGATCTGGCCCCCTGGATCGAACTGGCCCGCAAGGAACGCCAAGCCCCCAGCCCCGTCTGACACCGAAAGGACGCGCCATGAACGCTCCGGTCTTGTTTCTCGGACCCGCAGGCACCCATTCCCACGAGGCTGCGCTCCAGCGCTTCGGCCCGAAGGCCAAATTGGTTCCCTGCCTATCGCACTACGAGATTTTCGCCCGTCTCTGCGCCGGGCGCAGCCAGCCGCTGCCCATCGCCATCGTTCCCGTGGAGAATTCCATCGAAGGCCCCGTCACGCAAACGCTGGACCAATTGGCAAGGCACCCCAAAGCCACCATTCTCGACAGCTTTTCGATGCCCTTGCGCCAGCATCTGATGGCCCGGCCAGGCGTCCGCCTGGCCACCCTGCGGCGCGTCTACAGCCATCCGCAGGCCCTGGGACAATGCCGCGCCACGCTGGACCACCTTATGCCCCGGGCGGAACGGATTCCCGAATCCAGCACGGCGGCCGCCGCGCGCCGCGCCGCGCAGGATCCCGAATCCGCGGCCATCGCATCGGATGCCGCCGCCCAACTCCATCGCCTCGCGATATTGAGGAAAAACGTCCAGGACGGCGACGAGAGCGTCACCCGCTTTTTCACTCTGACGGCGGGGCGGACGACCAGCCGGAGCCGCCCCGGCGCGGAACGACGGACATTGATGTACCTGGTCATCGGTAATCGTCCCGGTGCCTTGCTGCACATGCTAGCGCCATTCGATGCGGCGGACATCAATCTGACTTTCATCCAGAGCCGCCCCTTGCCTGGCCGACCGTGGGAATACGCATTCTTCATCGAGGCCGCCACCGCTTGGAAATCCGCCCCGGCCCGGGCGGCATGGAAACTGGTCCTCGCTTTGTCCGAATCCGGGTGGATCATCGGCACCTATCCCGTCGGCTGACCGCCCATGGACGCCCTTTTGCATCTGCGCGACATGATTGCCTCGCTCGATCCGCCGCTGGTGGACGACTTCTGCGTCCGCGCGCGCTGGCGCCGAAACGACTCGCTCTACGCCCTGCCAAGCCTGTCCGCGCCCGGGCTGGATGCCCTGGCGGCGCAATATGCCGAATCCACCACGCTGGCGGGCCGCGTCTTGCTCCTCCGACCGGCCTATTTGCTGGCGCTCCGGCCCGCCTTATGCGAAGCCGGCGAGGACGAAGACCGCACCGGCCTGCTGGCCGCGGATACGGCTTGCCTGAACGCGCTCGCGCGGCGCCTTTCCCTGTCCATCCATGTCGCCACGCGCAAGCGCGAGGCGCTTCCGGAAGTCCTGCAAACCGCCGTCCGCACAGGCGATCCCGGGCGCGTCGAACGCGCCATCACAAACGCCGCCGTCGAAGCCGAAGTCCTTGCGCGCGTCGGCCAACGCGCCGAGCGGCAGGCGCCGCGCGCAGACACCCCCGGCCAGATCGTGGCCTTGTACGCCGAGTGGCTCATTCCCCTCTCGCGGAAAATCCAAGTCCATGGCCTGTTGTCGACGCTTCGGCGCCGCTGATCCCGGCCTTTTTTCCGCTTTCCCCTTGACCCGCCGCCGTGCCATCCTAGGACCGCCATGAAGAAAACCATCGTCATCACCCTAGAGAGCGGCCAGAAAGTGCCCTGTCCTTCCCAGACCCTGGTCGGCGAATTGCTCAGGGATACGTTCGACCCCGTCACGGGGCTGCCGTACCTGGGCGCGCTCGTCAACAACGAGCTGGTCACCTTCGCCTACACGCTCGACATCGATTCCACCGTGCGCTTCGTCACCATGGCCGCGCCCGGCGGAATGCAAATCTACGTGCGCTCGCTGTCGTTTCTCCTCGCCAAGGCCGTCAAGGACCTCCATCCCGACGCGCGGTTTTCCGTCGAACACGCCCTGGGGCCCGGCCTGTATTGCGAATTCGAAGCCAACGGCGTCCGGGGCATGGCCCCCGAACAAGCCGTCGCCCTCGAAGCCCACACGCGCGACCTCGTCGCCGCCGACAAACCCATCCTCCGCCAGCGGATCTCCTATACGGCCGCCATCGAACAATTCACGAACAACAAGCAAGCGGACAAAGTCGCGCTGTTGCGGTTCACGAACACGCCGAAGATCGTCACCTACATCTGCGAGAATTTCTGCGACCTCGCCACCGGTCCGATGACCCGTTCCGCCGGTCCCCTCCGATATTTCCGCCTCATCCCCTACCAGACCGGGTTCATCCTCCAGATGCCCACCTGCGAGACCGCGCCGGCCATCCCCGAATTCAAGCCCATCAAGGTGCTCGCCGAAACCTTCCAGGAATACAACCGCTGGGGCCGCATTCTCGGCATCAATACCGTGGGCCGGCTCAACGAGATCATCGCCGCCGACGAAATCAAGGACTTCGTCAAGGTTGCCGAAGCCCTCCACGAGAAAAAGATCGCGGCCATCGCCGACCAGATCGCCGCGAACTCCTCCATCAAGTGGGTGCTCATCGCCGGCCCGTCTTCCTCGGGGAAAACCACCTTCGCCAAACGCCTGGCCATCCAGCTCCGCGTGAACGGACTGCGCCCCGTGACGCTCGGCACCGACGACTACTTCGTGGACCGCGCCCATACGCCGCGCACGGCCAGCGGCGACTACGACTTCGAGCACCTTCAGGCCGTGGACATTTCCACGCTGAACCGCGATCTGGCCGATCTCGACGCCGGCCGCGAAATCGATTTGCCCACCTTCGACTTCCACACGGGCGCCCGCGCCTACAAAGGCGGTAAATTGCGGCTCGACGAAGACCAAGTCGTGATTCTCGAGGGCATCCATTCGCTGAACCCCGCCCTGACGCCTGGGTTGCCCGACGCCCGCAAATTCCTCATCTACATCTCGGCGCTCACGCAACTGAATCTCGACAACAACAACCGCATTCCGACCACGGACAACCGGCTCCTGCGCCGGCTGGTCCGCGACCACCGCTACCGCGGCCATTCCGCGACCCGGACCCTCGAAATGTGGCCCAACGTGGGCCGGGGCGAACGCACCTGGATCTTCCCGTTCCAGGAAGAGGCCGATGCCGTTTTCAATTCTGCGCTCGACTACGAACTCGCGATCCTGTCGGTTCTCGCCCAGCCCCTGCTTTCCGAAATCAAGCCCCACCAGCCCGTTTACGCCGAAGCGCGCCGCATGCAGGAATTCCTCGCCCACTTCCTGCCGCTGGCCGCCGACGTGCCGCCGCCCGTTTCCATCATCCGCGAATTCGTCGGCGGATCCGATTTCGAGTACTAATATCTTGCCAATCCGACCGCCTTGAAATACTACTGTTGGGCGACATGCCTACCTACCAGCTTCAGGAAATTTTCGTCCGCATCGGTTTAGCCTTGGTGGCCGGCGTGTTGATGGCCGCGGTGCCGGTGGCCCGCCGGCTGGCGCGCTACGAGCCAATGGCCATCAAGCGCTACCTGTTCAACTCCTTGGCCGTGGCTGCGTTTCTGGGCTTTTGTTTTTATGCGTGGTTTCTTTGGAACCGCTACGTTCCCCGCGATTTTCCTCCTCCCCCGCCGTCCAGCGCCTTGCCGATAGCGACACCCACCCCCTGAAACATTCTGGGCAATCAGGCCCACGCGCACATGGCGCCGCATGGTTGATTGCTTTCATTGGCCAACGCCGCGGTGAGCCTTCTTAAGAAGACTCAGCCAGATTAGCCGTCGCCCCGCCGCGCGGATGCGCAGCGGGGCTGGTTAGCGTGCTGACAGCTTTATTGGCTGACTTCGATTACCCGGAAGAACATCCGCCGATCTTGGAAGTCCACCGCGAGGATGGCCGAACCGTTGCCGTCGGTGGCCAGAATCGGTTGTTCCAAAGGTAGATATGGCCCGTAGGGCGTGTCCGCCACGGCGATGCGATAGAGATGGCCGGCCACGCTGCGCCAACGCAGTTCCAAACCTTCCGGCACTTGGCGAACCGCCGTGATCTGCAACACGGATTCCGCGCTCTTGGGATTCGTACCGGCCAGGAATTCCTGCCAATTGGTCAGGCCATCCCCGTCAGGATCGGCGTTCTGCCCGCTCACGGCCGGATCGGCCAGTTCATCCGGCGTAAAGTGCAGCGCGGCCCAATCGGCATAGGTGCGTCCGGGACCATCCACGGTAAGCTGGTACGGACCATACACCAATTGGTTGCCGCTGGTTTCCAGTTCCACCAAGCGCCACAGATAGGTTCCGCCGGCCTCCGCACCTGGATCGATTTCCTCGTAGACAAGGGGCGGCTCGCCAAAGAGCGGGAACGGCAGTAGTTCCTCGCTGATGCGCACCCACTGATCGCCCACCTGGCGTTCCAGCCAGAATCCCGCCGTGCCCCAGGATTCAACCGTCTCCCAGCGCACCACGGTTTGCCCGTCGCGCGTGAACGCCACCACGTTGCCGATGACGGCCAACGAAGGCACCTCTTTGTAGCCAAAGTCGGCCATTCGAAATTCCTCGCCGGACGCCAGCGCGATCGACGTCGTCGTGCGGTTGTCGTCCTGCCCATACGGGAGAATCATGCCATAGTAATCCGGATCTCCCGTCTGCCGGTAGCCAATGGCGGCAAAGGGCGCGAAGTCGACCTCCACCACGTAGGATC
The DNA here is from genome assembly GCA_022709625.1 of Verrucomicrobiota bacterium. Classification (GTDB taxonomy): domain Bacteria; phylum Verrucomicrobiota; class Kiritimatiellia; order CAIQIC01; family Lenti-01; genus Lenti-01. The sequence goes on along the minus strand of JAKLIL010000118.1, from coordinate 878 downwards.
CGGGCATGAGATTGTCGAAGAGATAGAGCCCGTCCAGCCCCGTCGCAACCGTGGCCACCAGGGTGGTATGCGTTCCGTTTCCTTCCACGTCGGCATACAGATATACCGGGATGTTCATAAAGCCTGGCTCGCCCTCGTCCTGAACGCCATTGCCGTTGATGTCGTGCCAGACCCGATCGCCAATCGAAGCCGGACAATACGTTTGCCACGTGTAGGTCACGGTCCCCGTCGCCGCGTTGCCGCACGCGTCCGTCGCCGTGTACATGAACGTTTGGCTATTGTCGTTGCCTTCGCCAACGATGGGCCCGGCCGTGCAAACCACGGGCACTTCGCCGGCGCAATCGTCGAACGCCAACAGACCTTCCATGCAGGTCGGTAAAGCTTCGGGATCGCATCCTAGATCCCCGCCCTCAGGAAGCGGCGGCATAACCGGCGCGGTTGTGTCCACCACCGTCACTGTCTGCGTTGCCGAAGCCATGTTGCCGCAGTCGTCCGTCGCTGTCCAAACCCGCGTCACAACTGCTGGACATGTTCCATTGGTTGTTGCAGTAAGCATCACTGGCACTTCGGCATCGCAGTTGTCGATCGCCGTTAGTATGGCCGGTTCAGGCGCAGCGCATTCGACGGTAATGTCGCCTGGCCCTTCAGCCAATGTCGGCGCCGTCGTGTCCACCACCGTCAGCGTCTGCGAGCAGCTCGCGCCGTTCCCGCAGTCGTCCGTCGCCGTCCAGGTCCGCACCAGCGCGTAGCCGTCCGGGCAGGCCCCGTCCGTCCGCGTTTCCCGGTAGACCACCGGCACCTCGTCGTCGCAGTTGTCGCTCGCCGTCACCTCCGCCGGACCCGGCACCGCGTCGCACTCCACCGTCGCGTCGTCCGGG
>JAKLIL010000117.1 GCA_022709625.1 Verrucomicrobiota bacterium | reverse complement strand
CGCGCAGCGCGCGTTCGACGATGCGCTTGTTGCCCACGTACTGCTCCACGCCGCCGCGGCCCATCGGCGATGCGACGCCGTTCATGTCGATCGAGACGTGGCCGATTTCGCCGGCCAGCGAGTAGGCGCCGCGATAGAGACTGTTGTTGAGGAGCAAGGCGCCGCCGACGCCGGTGCCGAGAGTCAGGAAGACGGCGTGCTGGAACGCCCGCCCGGCGCCGTAGGTGCATTCCCCGACGGCCATGGCGTTGACGTCGTTGTCCACTCGCGCCTCCTTGCCGAACCGCTTGGCGAGCAATTCCGCCAGCGGCACGGCGGTCCAGCCCGGCACGTTGGTCAAGTCGTGGACGAAACCCTTGGCGTAGTCCACGAACCCCGGCACCCCCACGCCGAGACCGGCCCATGCCGCGTCGGCGGGCATGTCGGCCAACAGGGGCTGGACGTGGCGTTCCACTTCGTCCAGCCAGGCGGGCACGCCTTTGAGGCCGGTCGTGGCAAAGCTCGCGCGGGCCCCGATCGCGCCCTGTTCGTCCACCCGGGCCATCTTCACGAAGGTGCCGCCGAAATCCACCCCGATGGCGCATCGTTTTTTGTTCTCGTCCATGTTCAACCTTCCCGTTGGAAAACCCGGAGGGCGTTGGCAAACGTGGTCTCCGCCACCGCCGCGGCGGTGGTGCCGCGCGTTTCCGCCAGTACTTCGGCCACGCGCGCCACGAACGCCGGTTCGTTCACTTTCCCCCGAAACGGTTTGGGTGTCAAATAGGGACAATCGGTCTCGATCAGCAGGCGGTCTTCCGGCACGAGCTTGGCCACCTCCCGCAGGGGACCGGCATTGTTGAAGCTGACGATGCCGCTGAAACTGATCAGGAAGCCCAGCGCCAGCAACTCCTCGGCGAACCCCGCGTCGCCCGTGAAGCAGTGCAGGATGCCCGGCGGCGGCAAGTTTTCCACAGTGTGGAAAACTTTTTTCCAAGCCGTGGAAAACTCGCCCAGCAGGTCGACGGTGTCGTCGTCCGCGTAGCGGCTGTGGACCACGACGGGCAGGCGCCGTTCCGCCGCGAACGCCAGCATGCGGCCGAACAACGCGCGCTGGGCGGGCGCGGTTTCCGCGGAATAGTAGTAGTCGAGGCCGATCTCCCCCACCGCGGCCACGGCCGGATGGGCGGCCAGCGCCGCCAACCGCTCCGAATCGTGCGGGTGGGCGACCTGGTCGCGGTCGTAGCCGACCGCCGCCAGCAGCGCGCCGGGATGCTCCTGCGCCAGCCGCACGACCAGTTCGTTGGAGGTTTCCGAACTGCCGACCGCGCAGATCTTCGCCACGCCCGCCGCGGCCGCGCGCGCCAGAACCGCCGCGACGGCCCCCTCCGACGCAAATCCGTCGAAGTGCGCATGGGTGTCGAACAGCATCATGAGCTTCATAGTAGCCACCGGCGCCGGCCTTGGCAAATCCCGACCGAACGCCGACGCGGACGGGGTAGCCCCCAAACGCGATTCGGTTTGGCCCGTCCGGCCGCGCGGCGCGGTTGACGTTTGGACCCGTTGTGCCATGCTGAATCGCCATGAATCCGCTGGCGGGCACCCTCGCGAACGCCGGACAAAAGAACTCGCGTTTCTTTTACTACGTCCGCCATCTGCTGCAATGCGTCCTGCCCGCCGGACCGTGCCGGCGGCGGCTTGACGGCCTGCTCCGCGCCGTTCCGCCGGGCAAGGAGGCGGACATCCACAAGCGCGTGGACTATTGCAACAAGGTGTCCGCCCCGTTTCCCGCCGCCGAAATCGACGACCCCTTCCGGTGCACCCTGCGTAGGGGCAAACGCAATTTCTACCTGGACTTCTACGAATACGCCCGCTACTTCGACCCGGCCTGGAAGGTGCGCTACCGCTTCGGCGACAAAACGTTCGTGCCGGACCGCCCCACCATCGTCAAGGCGCGACCGATCGCCGGCGACAACGCCAACTCGGTGCTGTTCAAGCTCGATAAAATCCGCCATTTCGTGTTCGTCGCCGATCCGCTGCCGTACGCGCGGAAACGCGACCAACTGGTGTGGCGCGGCAACGCCGCGCAACCCCATCGCCGGCGGTTCCTCGAACGGTATTTCCGCCATCCCCGCTGCGACGTGGGGCACGCCCACAAGCGGAAGACGGAGCATCCCTGGGCCAAGGGCTATCTGAGCATCGCCGAGCAGTTGCAGTCCAAGTTCGTCCTGGCCTTGGAGGGCAACGACGTGGCCTCCAACCTCAAATGGGTCATGGCCTCGAATTCCCTGTGCTTCATGCCCCGGCCGCGGTTCGAAACCTGGTTCCTCGAGGGGTGGCTGGTTCCCGGCCGGCATTACGTGGCCCTGCAGGACGACTTTGCCGACTTGGACGAAAAAATGGATTACTATCTGGCGCACCCGGCGGACGCGCTGGAAATCATTCGGAACGCGCAGGCGCATGCCGCGATGTTCCGGAACGAAGCCCGGGAACGTCTGGTGGCCCTGCTGGTGCTGAAGAAATATTTTGCGCTGTCCGGCCAGTGGCCGGCGGCGGCGGTCAGGGATTGAGGCCGCTGGTCAAGTCGAAGACGGCCATCAGCATGCTGATGGCGACGAACCCGACGCCCACCGCGATGACCAGCATCATCACGGGTTCGAGAACGGTGGTCAGCAGCTTGACGGCGCGGTCCAATTCGCCGTCGTAGCGGCGGGCAATGTGCTCCAGCGCTCCGGCCATGTCGCCGGACTCTTCGCCGATGGCCAGCATGTCGGTCAGCAGCTTGGGAAAGATGCCGTCCTGCGACAGGGGCCGGGAGATGGTCGAACCGTCGGTGACGCGGTCCTTCGCGGCGTGGATGGCCTGGGCGACGACGACGTTGCCGACCGTGTTTTCCACGATGGACAAGGCCTGGAGAACCTGCACGCCGTTGGCCAGCAGCGTGCCGAGGGTGTGCGCGAAATTGGCGAAGGCGTTGGCCCGGACGATGTTGCCCGCCACGGGTAGCCGCAGCAGCACGCGGTCTTTCCATTCGCGCCCCGCCGGCGTCTTGAGCGCGCGCCGCCCCGCGGCCACGAGGAACACCAGGCCGATCGCCAGCGCCCAGCCGTATTTCAGCAGCCCGGCGCTGAGCCCGATCAAAATGCGGGTGGGCAGCGGCAAGGTGCCGCCCAGTTCGGCGAACATGGCGGAGAAGCGCGGGATCACGAAGACCATCATGAACGCCATCGCGCCGAACCCCACGAGGGTCACGATCAGCGGGTAGACCAGCGCCATGCCGACCTTTTCGCGGGCGGCCAACACGCGCTCGTAGTGCTTCACCAGCCGTTCCAGCACGCCGGGCAGCTGGCCGCTGGCCTCGCCGGCCTTCACCATGCTGACGTAGAGCGTCGGGAAGCTGTCGGGCCAGCGCGAGAGCGCGCCCGACAGGCTGGCGCCGGACACGATGTCGTCGCGCAGATCCACGACGATGGCGTCCTGCGCCTTGCCCGTTTGCCGCTGGGCCAAGGCGTGCAGGCCGGCGCCCAGCGTCATGCCCGAAGCCAGCAGGTCGGACAATTCGCTCGTGAACAGGAGCAGTTCGCCCATTTTCATCCGCGGCTTGGAGCGCAAGCCCTTCTCGAAGCGGTACCATTTCCGGCGTCCGGCCGGGGCCGACTTTGCCGCCGCCGGCGCAGGAGCCGGCGCGGCGGGCGCGACGGCCGCCTTGCCCTCCGGCTTGGTTTTGTCGGCCGGCGGCGGCGCGGCTTTGCCTTGGATCTCCGCCACGGAAATGGGCACCAGCCCGAGCCGGCCGAGCTGGGCCAGCGCGGCGCGCTTGTCGGCGACGTCCAGCGTCCCTTCCTGGCGCTCGCCGGCGCGGCTTTTGGCGACGTAACGGAATTGCGTCATGGCACGGTCCCGGCGGCGGACGCGCCCACCGTCAGGTTTCGTCCTCCGAGGTCACGCGGATCACTTCCTCCAAGGTGGTGATGCCCGCCAGAACCTTGCGCCAGCCGTCCATGCGCAGGGTATGCATGTCGTGCGCCAGCGCGTGGGCTTTGATGTCCGCCGCGGACTTGCGGTCCACGATCATTTGGCGGATGTCGTCGCCGACGACCAGGATCTCGTAGATGCCGGTCCGCCCGACGTAGCCGGTGCCGCGACATTCCTCGCAGCCGACGGGTTCGCAGATGGTGCCGTTCGGGAGCTGGTCCAGCGGAAAGACCAAGGATTCCAGAAAGGCCCGGTCGATCGGCCACGGCCGCTTGCAGCGCCGACAAAGCTGGCGGATGAGGCGCTGGGCCACGAGGGCTTCCACCGAACTGGAAACCAGGAACGGTTCGATGCCCATGTCCACCAGGCGGGTGATGGCGCCGGCCGCGTCGTTGGTGTGCAGGGTGCTGAACACCAAGTGGCCGGTCAGGGCCGCGCGGATGGCGATGTCGGCCGTCTCCTGGTCGCGGATTTCCCCGACCATGATCACGTCGGGGTCCTGGCGCAGAATGTGGCGCAGGCCCACGGCGAAGGTCAGTCCGATTTCGGGCCGGATCTGGATCTGGTTGATGCCGGCCATTTCGTATTCGATCGGGTCTTCGACTGTCAGGATGCGCTTGTCCACGGAATTGATGGTGTGCAGCCAGGCGTAGAGGCTGGTGGACTTGCCGGATCCCGTCGGCCCGGTCACCAGCAGGATGCCGTGCGGCCGGCGGATCAGGCGATGGAGGATGTCCTCGTCGTCTGGGAACAGGCCGAGTTTGTCCATGCCGTACATGCCGCTGGAGCGCATCAGCAGGCGCAGGCTGACGCTTTCGCCGTAGACCGTCGGCATGGTGGACACGCGGACGTCGATCTCCTCGCCCTTCACGCGCAGGCTGATGCGGCCGTCCTGGGGAAGGCGTTTCTCGGCGATATCCATGCCGGCCATGACCTTGATGCGGCTGATGATGGCGGCTTGGAACCGCTTCATCTGGGGCGGCAGCGGCGTCGGATGCAGCACGCCGTCGATGCGGTAGCGGATCCGCAAGTCGTTTTCCATCGGCTCGATGTGGATGTCGGTGCCGCGGTCGTGGTGGGCTTCCCAGATGATTTGGTTGACGAACTTCACCACGCTGGCGTCTTGGTCGAGGTTGCTCAGATCGCCGACGGAGGGACCGGCGTCCGCGTCGAGGTCGATCTGGTTGTCCGCGATCAAACGATCGAGCGTGTCGGCGCCGACGCCGTAGAATTTCTTGGCCGCCTTTTCGATGTCGGCGGCGGGGCTGAGGGCGAACTTCACCCGCAGGGCGGAAGCCAGCCGCAGGGAGTCGGCCAAGCCGGGCCGGAACGGCTCGCTCGTGGCCACGCGCAGCATGCCGTTCTCGATGCCGACGGGGATGACGTTGTACTGGAACACGGCCTTGGTGGGCACCTTGTCGAGCACTTCGCCGGGAATGGGCTGGTCGCCGACGCGCACGTAGGGCACCTGCATGGCCTTGGCGAGCGCGGCCAGGAAAGCGTCTTCGCGCGCATATTCCAGCGCCACCACGGTCGCGGTCAGCACGCCGTCGTTTTCGCGCTGCTTGATGGCCAATTCTTCGATCTGCGGCGGGGTAAAGAGACCCGTCGCTTCCAGCATCGCCGACAACCGGTTGGAGGGCGCTCCGGCCATGGACGGCTTAGGCGGGTTTCTCCGCCCGGACTTCCGCCAGCAGGACCAGCGCGCGGTCGAGCGCGTCCTGGACCGCGCCCAGTTCCAAGGCGATATGCTCGAAGCGCGTCACGTTGGCGATGCGCATTTGCTCCAGAAAAGCCCGCCGCTCCTGCAGGGCTTCCTTTTCGGCCAGGAGCCGGTCGATCTGCTGGTTGGCCATGGCCAGCGCGGCGTCGAGTTGCCGGATGACCGCCTGGGGACTGCCATCGTCCACCGGCACGTCCGCCGGCGCGGTGGCCACGGGGGCTTCCGGCGTATGGTGGTTGGGGATCGGCACCTGGATCGGCTGGCCGCAGTTGGCGCACCGAACCATCAGGCCGGCGCCAGCCGCCTCGATGGCCATGTTCTTGCCGCAATGCGGGCAGTCGAACAGGATGTCGCCTTCGCGGATGTCCGTCGAGTCGTGTGCGGGCAGGTTGTCGGCGCTCATGGGGCATCTCCTTTCGGCTGGTCTTCGCTGGACGACGG
>JAKLIL010000116.1 GCA_022709625.1 Verrucomicrobiota bacterium | reverse complement strand
CCTGCCAGGCGTCGAACGGCGCTCCGGCCGGCATGGCGTAGAACGAGAGTGCGCCCCGTTCCGCCGGCGCGGAAGGAATCTGCAGCGTGCCCCAACGGGTTTGGGATTCGCCCGCGCGGGGCAGCAAATGGATTTCAAACGGGGCTTGCGTGGCCGGCAACGCCTGGATGTGCGTTTCCGGCGAAGGCGCCCACTGGCGCAGGTCTTCCACGGCATGGGCGCCGAGCCAAGGCCGCGCGAAATGGAGCGCGGCAGCGGCGCCGCCGATGGCAACCAGACCCGTCGCGCCGGCCACCAAGGCGGGAACCAAGGCGCTCCGCATGCGGCTCCATTGGCGTCGGCGTCCCAGGGAGAACGGCAACGCGCCCAGCATGAACAGGAAAGGCTGGACGTAGATGGAATAGCGCGGGGAGGTTTCTCCGACCAACGCCGTCGTCGCGCAGAAGAAAGTGCAGGGCAAAATCAGGCCCAGCGCCATTGTCTTTCGCACGCGGGCCAGCAATGCCAGCAAGCCCCACAGCATCAAGGGCAGGGCTGCCAGCAAAAAGGCGATTCGCGCGCCCTTGGCAAGGTTGGCCGCGCGAAGCGCGCCGTTGAAGACCAACGTTTCTTCCGTGCCGGACGCGTATCCCAGCAAAAAGTATTTTGCCAATTTCACCGGCAGCAAACGGCCGAGCAGGACGCCGGGATTGTAGTAGGCTTGCGAGGCCAAAAGGGACGCCTGCATGGACGCTTTTCGTTCGGGCGGAGTCAGCCAATCGATTTGCTCGTAGGTGGCGGAATACTCGCCGCCGGTTTCGGGCATCCACCCGCGCGCGACGAACGCAATCGTGCCGCCGGAGAGCCGGTGCAGATTGGCCCGGTCAATGCGGGCCGACAACGGCGGGAGCACTAGGCTGGAAACCAGCACGGGAAACGCCAGCCATCCCAGGGCCGCCCGCGCCGTCTGGCGCGCGGTTTGGCTGCCGTCGGCCCAGCGCAGCAGAAGCACGCCGGCGGCGGCGAGCACGTAGATTTGGTCGATGCCTCCTTCGAGTCGCATCAGGGGCAGGAGAAGCGCCGCCGCCAGCGCCAAGAGCCAGGCCGGAACCCGCCGCTTCGGTTGCGACCATTCCGCCAGCACCCACAGCGCAGCCGCAAAATAGAATCCTCCCGGCAGGTAATGGTTCAGGACCAGGCAACCGGCCCAGCGGAACGGCATGAGCAATTGCAGCGTGGTGGCGCCAAAGGCCACGCGCTCGCCGAACAGGAGCCGGGCGATTCGCCAGGTGAAAAGGAGGGAGACCGAAATGAGCGCTGCCTGGAAGAATTGGACGGCGCGCACGAAATGGGCGTCGGTCCACTGTCGCAGCAAAAAGTAAAACGGCAAGGCCCGCCGCGTCCAGATGGGATAGTCGTAGTTTCGGCTCAGTTCGGCCAGCGTTTCCGGCGTATAGCCGGTTTCTCCCAGGCGATCCAGATATTGCCGGAAGATGCGGGCGTCGGCCGTCCACTCCCAGCGGCGGTCGGAGGCGAAGATGGCCGCCAACTGGATGAGCAACGAGGCGGTCGCCGCGGTCCAGAGAAACGCCCGGTTGCCGGAACTGCGCCGGACATGCCGCAAGCCGGCCCAGCCGGCCGCCGCGCAAGCCAAATACGCGATGCCGCCCAACCAGATGAAACCCGTCGTGCGGCCGGAAAGGGAGTCGCCAAGGAATTTGGCGGCGGCGGCGCCGAACGCCAGCGCCATGCCGATGCCTAGGAACGCCAGTCCACAACTCTGAATCCAGGCGGCCAGACCAGAGGCCGATCGGCGCAAGGAACTCATGCGGACCTCGCCGATGCCGCGGAAGTTTCCCAGAGCGCACGGATGGCGTCGAGCTTGCGCTGCGCATGGAGTTCCATGTCCAATTCCGTTCGGGCGTCCGCTACAGCGGCGGTGCCCAGCCGCGTAGCCAAATCGGCATCCGCCAAGACCCGATTGACGGCTGCCGCCAGTCCCGCGGCGTCGCCGGGCGCGACCAAGAGGCCATTCTCGCCGTCGCGGACGTAATCCACCGTGCCGTGGGTACGGGTGGCGACCACCGGTTTACCCAGCGCCATCGCTTCGAACAGCACCACTTGGCCCGTAGAACGTTCGGACGGCAGCAGGGGAATGGCCACCACGGCGGCCCGACCCAGCAATTCCTGGCACTCGGCCAAGGGAATTTCACGGAACACGCGCATGTTGGCCGGCACGGGACTTGGCAAGCGGTCGTCCTGGCCCACCACCACGTTCACGGCGGCTTGGATGGCGGGTGCCGCTTGAAACAAGGTGTCGAGATCGCGCAACGTGCGGCCGATGGAAACCACCCCGCCGTCGCGGCGGGGCGATGGGCCGGGCCGCGCGATGGTCGTGTACATGGGGACGAACCGCAGGCGGCTTTCCTGAACGGCGAAACGCCGGGCGATCAGGTTCACCTCGGGGATGCTGTTGGTTAAGATGCCGAGCGACCGGCGGGCCGTCCAGCGGAACAGCGCGGTTTTTAGCCGCCAGAGCGGAGATGCCGGACGGGCTGCGTCCAGGAAGACTTCGGTCATGACCTGTTTGGATGGGCGCCCAAGGAGTCCGCACAGGACGCCATAGACGAGGGAGGCGCGGGCGCCCATGGTGACCACGGCGTCGAAGCGGGAGCGGAGCCGCAATAGGCGGACGGCTTGCCGCAGCGGGTTCAGATCGTCGGGGGTCTCATGCTCTCGGCAAATGGTCGCGACCGCCGCGCTCCAGACCCGGCTTTCGCGGAACGCCATGTTGGTCAATATGGATGGGCGGCGATTCACGGACGCGGCGAATCAAGCACAACGGGAATCCGAAACATAGGCAAAACTAGGCGTAGAATCCTTGGACGATTTCGCAAACCTCCCGCACTTGGCCGGGCGCGAGGGCGAAGTACATCGGCAGCCGCACGATGGTGTCGGCGAAGCGGTCGGCGTGGGGGAGTTCCCGGCCGTCGTGCTTCGCGGCGAAGAAGGGGCTTTTGTGCAGGGACAGGTAATGGAACACGGCCAGAACGCCGTTGGCTTTCAGGCGCGCGATCAGCGCCGTGCGTTCCTCGAGGGACGAACACAGCCCATAGAACATGTGGGCGTTGTTGCATGCGTAGGAGGGGATGGGGGGCAAGGCCAATCCCCGTTGGTGGGCCACGGGCGCGAGTTCCTCGGCGTAGATGTTCCAAAGGGCCTTGCGCTTGGCCTGGATGTCGTCCAGGTGCTCGAGTTGGGCATAGAGAAACGCGGCGATGATTTCGGACGGCAGGAAGGACGAGCCCATGTCCACCCAGCCGTATTTGTTCACCTCGCCGCGGAAGAATTCGGCCCGGTTCGTGCCCTTTTCCCAGATGATCTCCGCGCGGCGCCGGAAGCGGTCGTCGTTGACGATCAGGGCCCCGCCTTCGCCGCAGATGATGTTTTTGGTCTCGTGGAAGGAGAAGCACCCGAGGTGGCCGATGCCGCCGAGGGGCCGTCCCTTGTAGGTTGCGTCGATGGCCTGCGCGGCGTCTTCCACGACCAGCAGGTTGTGCTTCCGCGCCAATTCCATGGCGCGGTCCATGTCGCAGGCCACGCCCGCATAGTGCACCACCGCCAGCACCTTGGTCCGCGGCGTCACCAGGGCTTCCACCCGGTCCAAATCCAGGTTGGGATGATCGGGCCGGCTGTCCGCGAACACAATCCGGGCGCCTTGGCGCACGAAGGCCAGCGCGCTGGACACGAAAGTGAACGACGGCACGATGACCTCGTCGCCGGGACCGACCTCGGCGAGAATCGCCGCCATTTCCAGGGCGTCGGTGCAGCTGGTCGTCAGCAGAACCTTGCGGAACCCGTAGCGTTCCTCCAGGAAGCGCTGGCATCTCTGCGTGAATTCCCCGTTGCCGGAGATCTTGCCGGATTCGACGGCCTGGCGGATGTAGTCGGTCTCCTTGCCGGTCAAAAAGGGTTGGTTGAAGGGTATTGGCATGGATGGTCCTCTACGGGCGGCGAGTGGGCGCCGAAATTGGCGACCAGGCGTGGAACCAGTCGGTATCCGCGATGGGTTGGAACCCGCAAGCTTCGTACAGCCGGCAGGCGGCTGGATTGGCCGCTTGCGTGGCCACGCGGAGTTCGCCGATGCCGCGTTCCACGCAGAACCGTTCGGCTTCGGCCACAAGGCGGCGTCCCAAGCCGCGGCCGCGCTGGTCGGCGGCCACCGCCAGCAATCCGATTCGGGCCGCGGGGCCGGGTTCCACGGTGATCAATCCCCGGGGTGCATCCCGACTTCCTGCCACGAATGCGCATTTGCCGCCCTCGCCGCGGAGGGCCACCGCCAGCCACTCGGCGTAGAGGCGTTCGAATTCCCGGTTTTGGAAGCCGGGATCGAGGCGGAAACGGCTCTGCTCGCCGCTCGCCAGGGCGAGGGCCTCCAAGGGCGCGCGATGCTCGCGGCATGTGACAAGGTCCGGTTGCACTGCGGCGGGTGGGGGCATATGCGCCGCCATGGCGTATTCGCGCCGCCGGCCAACGAACCGGGCCCCGGCCCGTTCGACGGCCCGCCGGAGGTCGTTCCCCAGCGGCGGCAGCGATAAATACAGGAGCCGGATGCCGGCCTGGCGCGCTTCTTGCAGGATGTCCACGACCGCGGCCAGAGCGGGGACGGCGGGACCGAGTTCGGCGGAAGCCACCGGATATCCGAAGAACCGGGAATCCCAGGCGCGGACCTGCACGGGCATTATGACGCCGCTCCATCGCCCGGATTGCGGTCGCGCCAGCCGATGCGTTGCCGGATCACGTACAGCGGGCGGTTCTTGACTTCGTTGAACACCCGCCCCAGATACAGTCCCAGCACGCCGAGATTGGCCAGCATGACCCCGCCGAGGAACCACAGCGACACGATGGTGCTGGTCCAGCCCGTCACCGGAATGCCCCGGAAGAAATACTTGCCGAGATAGTAGAGCGCGACCAAAAACGCCACGGCGGCCAGAAACAGCCCGAAGGCGATGGAGAGGTAGAGCGGCTTGTTCGATTGCGAGACGATGCTTTCCGCCGACAGGCGCAGCAGCTTGCGCAGGTCGTAGGACGTTTTGCCCGCGAACCGTTCCGCATGCGCCACCGCGACGTAGCCCACCGCGAACCCCAGCCATTGGATGAACAGCGGAAAACAGCGGTTGTGCTCCCGCATCCGGAGGAATTCCGCGATCACGGCCCGGCGCGAGATGCTGAAATTGGCGACGGTGTTGTCGAACCGGACTTCCGTGAAGTAGTTGTAGACGGCGTAGAAGCATTTGGACGACATGCGCTTGAGCCAGGTGTCTTGCCGCCGCACGCGGCGGCCGAAGACCACGTCGAAATTCCCTTCCCGCGCCGTCCGGTACAGTTTGGCGATTTCCTCGGGCTGGTCCTGCAGGTCGCAATCCATCACGACCACCCAGTCCCCGGCGGCGTGCGCGAGGCCGGCCGTGATGGCGTAGTGCTGGCCGAAATTGCGCGCCAGGCGGATCCCTTTGCAACGGGGCTCGGCCCGCGCCAAGCGCTCCACGACCGTCCACGAGTTGTCCGGGCTGGCGTCTTCCGCCAGGATGATTTCGAAATTCGGCGTGATGGGCTCCAGCGCGGCCACCAGCCGCCGGCAGAGTTCCTCGAGGCAACCTGCGGCCATGTACACGGGCGTGACCACGGAAATCAGCGGCGTCGTTGCGTCCATACCTCCGTTTTGTCCAAGGAAACGGGCCTGAAATCAAGACAATCCGCACGGCAAACAGTTGAATTCCCGCCGCGGGAGTGTATGTTTACCCGCCTTGGAAGGATAGGTTATGGCTTGGGAATACAGCGACAAGACGAAGCGGATCTTCATGGATGCGGTGCAGGGCAAGCCCGGCACGCATCTGGGCGAGATCGACAACGCCGACGGCGTCGGCCAGCACGGGTCCATCGTGTGCGGCGACGCGCTGAAGTTCACGTTCCGGGTCAACCGCAACCCCGACCCGCTGAAGGATGTGATCGTCGAGGCCAAATACCTGACGTTCGGCTGCACCTCGGCCATTGCCGCGTCGGAGGCGCTGTGCGCGCTGATCGAAGGCCGCGGCCTGACGCCGATCGAAGCGCTGAAAATCCGCAACCAGGACATCGTGGACTATCTCGAAGGCCTGCC
>JAKLIL010000115.1 GCA_022709625.1 Verrucomicrobiota bacterium | reverse complement strand
AATGCCGCGTTCATCAGCACCGCGGGCAAGCGTCGGTCTCCCTCGACCGCGGCCTGGATGCCGGTCTGCAGCCGGGCACGGTATTGTTGGTCTCCATGGACGAAGAACCGCTGATTTCGCCGCTTACCGGCGAAATCGTTGGTCGGGACTCTCCGCGGGCGGCCGGGCAGATCGAAGTCTTCCGCGTGAAGGAGCACATCGCCTACGCCCGACCCGTGCCGGGCACCAAGTTGCCGCGCGCCGCGCGGATCTACGCGCGCAATTTCTGACGCTCAGTCTTCCGCCGCGACGCGGAGGTGTTCCATGATGAACTGGCGCCGTTCCGGCGTGTTGCGGCCCATGTAGAAGCGCAGGAGGTGGGGAATCTTGTGCTCGTGCGCCACCTGCACCGGCGTCAGGCGCATCTGGGGGCCAATGAAATTCTTGAATTCGCCGGGCGAAATCTCGCCGAGGCCCTTGAAGCGCGTGGTTTCGGCGCCGCGCAGGGTCGCCAGCGCGCCGTCGCGCTCTTCTTCGGAATAGCAGTACCGGGTTTCCTTCTTGTTGCGTACGCGAAACAGGGGCGTTTCGAGGATGAACAGGTGGCCGGCCAGCACCAACGGCTCGAAAAAGCGCAAGAAAAACGTCAGCAGCAGGTTGCGGATGTGCAGGCCGTCCACGTCGGCGTCGGTGGCCATGATGATCTTCTGGAAACGCAGCCCGTCGAGCGCATCCTCGACGTTGAGCGCGCGCATCAGGTTGTAGAGCTCCTCGTTGGTGTACATCACCGCGCGGTCGAGTTCGGCCACGTTCAGCGGCTTGCCGCGCAGCGTGAACACCGCCTGCGTCGCAACGCTGCGGCAGGCCGTGATGGAACCCGCCGCCGACTGGCCCTCGGTGATGAACAGCATGCTGTCGAGCCCGCGCCGCCGCCGGGAATCCAAATGGCTCTTGCAGTCCTTGAGCTGCGGGATGCGGATGCTGACGGCCTTGGAGCGTTCCCGCGCCAGTTTCTTGACCGTTTGCAGCTCCTTGCGCAGGGTTTGCGTTTCCTCGATCTTCTTGACGAGAATATCCGCCGCGTCGGGATTCCGGTGCAGCAGGTCGGCGACCACGTCGCGGATTTGCCCCACGAGATCGGCGCGGATTTCCGTGTTGCCCAGCTTGTTCTTGGTCTGCGACTCGAACACCGGATCCTTCAGCCGGATGGCGATCGCGCCAACCATCGATTCGCGCACGTCGTCGCCGTCGTACTTCGCCTTGGCGAACTCGTTGACGCCCTTCAGGAAGCCTTCGCGGAACGCCGACAGGTGCGTGCCGCCGTCGGACGTGAACTGCCCGTTGACGAACGAGAAGAAGGTCTCGTTGAACCGCTGGGTGTGGGTGAAGGCGATCTCCAGCGCCGGCGAACGGTGGTGGAGCGGACCGTAGACGGCTTCCTCGCCGACCTCCTCGAGAATCAAGTCGGTCAAGCCGTTTTCGGAAACGATCTCGGTCCCGTTGTAGACGAGGGCCAGGCCGGCATGCAGGCAGGCATAGAGCCGCAGGCGGCGCTGGACGAGGTCGTCCTGGTAGGCGACCGCCCCGAAGATGTCCGGATCGGGCTCGAATTCGATCAGCGTGCCGTTCGGCTCGCCGGGCGACTTGCCGGCCAGTTCCTTGACGATCTCCCCGCGCGCGAACCGCGCGCCCGCGAACTGGCCGTCGCGGTGCGACTGCACGAGGAAGGCGAGGGAAAGCGCGTTGACGGCCTTGGTGCCGACCCCGTTGAGGCCGACGGAAAACTGGAAGACGTCGTCGTTGTACTTCGCGCCAGTGTTGATGCGCGACACGCATTCGACCACCTTGCCCAGCGGAATGCCCCGCCCGTAGTCGCGCACGCGGACCTTGGCGTCCGCGATCGAAATGTCGATCCGCTTGCCGAAGCCCATGATGAATTCGTCCACCGCGTTGTCGACGACTTCCTTGAGCAGGACGTAGATGCCGTCGTCGTACTGGGTGCCGTCGCCCACGCGGCCGATGTACATGCCTGTGCGCTTGCGGATATGCTCCAGCGCGGACAGCGTCTGGATCTTGCTTTCGTCGTAGTTGTGGAGGGGCTTTGCCATGGAGCCGTCGATCGGGGGATGAAACCAAACGGGGAAGCGGAAATCAATCCGTTCCGGCGTCCCGCGGCTACAGCCAGTTTGGCAGTTTGTGGAGGACGACCTTGGGGTGTTTCTCCATGAAAAACCCGAGTTCCCACTCGGCGGAGAAGAGGGCGACGGGGCGGTCGCGGGCGTCGCGGGCGAGGCGACAGCTGCTGGGCAGCATGTCGGGCGCGATCGGCGCGCCGGCGGGATCGATCCAGCGGAGGAGGGTCCACGGCGCGGGTTCCAGGCGGGTGGTGGCGCCGTACTCGCTTTCAAGGCGGTATTGCAGCACCTCGAACTGGAGCGGACCGACGGCCCCGAGCAGCGGCGCGCGCGAGCCGGAATCCGGGATGGTGAAGGTTTGCACGGCGCCTTCCTGCAGCAGATGGTCGAGCCCGGCGCGGAACCGCTTGAATTGCGCGGGGCTGGAGTGGTGCAGATAGGCGAAGCATTCCGCGGCGAACTGCGGCAACGGATCGTAGGCGATGGCCGGATCCTCCGTCAGCGTGTCGCCGATGCCGAATTCGGGGTGGCCGACAAGCCCGATGACGTCGCCGGGAAAAGCCTCGTTCACCGTCTCGCGTTCGCGGGCGAACATCTTGCGGGAATTCGACATCCGGATGATCTTGCCCGACCGGCCGTGGATGGCCTTCATGTCGCGCGCGAAGACGCCGGAGCAAATGCGCAGGAAGGCGATCTGGTCGCGGTGGTTCGGGTCCATGTTGGACTGGATCTTGAAAATGAACCCGGAGAATTTGGGATGGTCGGGCGCAACGACGATCTCGCCGGCCCGGCGCGGCCCGGGCGGCGGGGCGTGTTGCAGAAAGAAGTCGAGCAGGAGCTGGACGCCGAAATTGTTCAGGGCGCTGCCGAAGAAAACGGGCGTCATGTCGCCGGCCAGCACGGCCGTTTCGTCGAACGGCGCGCCGGCGGCATCAAGCATTTCGAGCTCCTCGACGAGGTTCCGGAACGATTCGGGCGCCATCCGGTCGCGGACCTGCGCCGCGGTGATGGTGTGCAGGGCTTCGGGGGCCCGGTAGGCCCCGCCCACAGCGCGCTCGAAGAAGTGCGCCAGCTTGCCCGGCCGGTCGTAGACGCCGCGGAAGTCCACGCCGTCGCCCAAGGGCCAATTCATGGCGCAGACGTGCATCTGCAGGGTGTTTTCGATTTCGTCGAGCAGCTCGAGGGGATGCTTCGCGGGCCGGTCGAGCTTGTTCATGAAGGTGAAGATCGGGATGCCGCGCAGGCGGCAGATTTCGAACAGCTTGAGGGTCTGGGTCTCGATGCCCTTGGCGGCGTCGATGACCATGATGACGGCATCGACGGCCATCAGGACGCGGTAGGTATCTTCCGAGAAGTCGCGGTGGCCAGGCGTGTCGAGCAGGTTGACGACGTAGCCGCCGTATTCGAACTGGAGCACGGTGGAACTGACCGAAATGCCGCGCTGCTTTTCAAGTTCCATCCAGTCGGAGGTGGTGGCGCGCTGGTTCCGGCGGGCGGTGACGGACCCGGCGAGTTGGACGGCGCCGCCGTAGAGCAGGAGCTTTTCCGTCAGCGTCGTCTTGCCGGCGTCGGGATGCGAAATGATGGCGAGCGTGCGCCGCCGGGCGATTTCCTGCGCGGCGTTCACGGACGACCTGGGCTGGGCGGACGGCAGTTCATGGGAATCGCGGAGTTTTCCACACCATGGAAAAATTGCGAGCCGATTTTCCACGCCATGGAAAAACGCGGCTGGATAAGGGGGCGCCGGTCCGCGCCCGCGCGGCGCCGGGGCGCGGTTAGCCGGAACGGGGCCGCAGCAACTCCAGGGCACGGGCGTTGGCCGGCGTCGGAATGCCGAATTGCCGGCCCAGGCGGCAGACGGTTTCGGCGAACAGGTCGGTTTCCGGCGGCCGCCCGGCGTCGATGTCCTGGAGCATCGAGGTTTTGTCTTCCGGCGGCAACTTGCGGATTGTTTGTTCGGCCCAGGCCGGCATCTGGTCCGCGCCGTCAATTCCCATGGCTGTGGCGATGGCGGCGGCTTCGTCCATCAAGTGGCGCGCGAGCCGCATCGCGGCGGGGTCGTGCTGGAGCCCGCCGTGGGGCAAGCGCAGCAGGGCTTCGGTTTGGTTGAGGCCGATGTTAAGGATGTATTTGCGCCATTGGGCGGCGCGCATGTCGGCGGGAATCTCGTATTCGACGCCGAGGCGATCGAAACCGGCGCCCACGGCCAAAACGCGGGAACTGGGCGGCGCATTGGCGGCCTCGCCAAAGACCAGCCGGCTTGTGCCGTGCTGGACGACGGCATGGCCTATGCGCATGGCACTGTCGCAAATCACGAAACCGTAGAGAACACGGCGCCAGCCGAAGGCGACCGCCAGGATATCTTGCGCCGTCAGTCCATTGAGGAGCGGGATGATTTGGGTGTTTTCATCGAGAAACGGCGCGATGGCCGCGGCAGCCGTGGACAAAGCGGTGGATTTGACGGCGACGAGGATCAGATCCGCGGGCGGACCGGGAAGCGCCGGGTCGGCGTATTGGAGGTCGAGGCGCCGACCGTTGAAGGTGGGCGGATCGGCGCGCAGCCGGGCTATGCGGTCGGAGTCGGCGATGATGCGCAGGCAGGCGGAATCGCGCCCGGCGATTTTGGCGGCGTAGAGCGTGCCGATGGCGCCCAAGCCGATGAGGGCGACGGACCGGATGGCGCGGTTTGTTTCGAGTGGGGTGTCCATGGGGAAAGGGCAGGACAGTATCGACAGGTGGATTCAGTCGGGCAGCAGTTTCACGAGGGCTTTGGCTACCGGATGGGTGGGCGGGACGTAATGGAGGATGCGTCCGGTGCGGCGGATCAGCCCGCTGGCGGAAAGACTCTGCAGGTGGCGGCGGATATTGGCGAAGCTGGTCCGCACTTCTTGTTGCAGGGCAAAGGCGCTTTTGGGGCCTTGGATTAGCGATTTCACGATGGCGATCCGTTTGGGATGGCCCAGTCCTTGGGCAATCGCGCAGATTCGCCCGTCCTGGTCGGCGGAACCAGGGGCGAGCGCAAGGCGCAGCGCCTTCAGGAGGGGGACGGCGGAACGCACTTGAGGATCGGCGCCGAACCGGTAGATGAGGGCGCTTCTCCGGCGATCCGCCTGCAGCAGTCCGCGAGACTGGATGCGGCGCAATTCCTGGCTGGCATCCGATACCCCGATACCGACCGCCTGGGCGAGTTCGGTCACGTTATGTCCCGGCTGTTCGTGCAGGCACCGCAACAGGCGGATGCGGACGGTGCCTGCCAGCATTCGGCATGTCCGCCACAGGGTGGGATTCAAAGCATACCCATCGGTCGCACCTTCTATATTCATAAACATAGTCACTGTTCCGTCTTTATAAAAACAGTCACCTTCTGGCAAGCAGTAAAACGGGCGGGAAAAGCCGCGGGCGCATCTGTGATTCGGCACAAGCCTATCGACATCTGCCATGGATCCAAACTGGCTGTCATTCCGTCATCCCGAGCTTGGCGTGCCCGCCGCCGCCTTGCGCCGAGGTGGGTCGAGGGATCTCGGCCTGATCGCAAAGGCTGGCCGGCGGGATTGGGTCCGGATATTTCGGCTCCGGCGCTGCGCGCCTGCGCTCGATATGGCTCCGGCACGCACCGAATCGCAGATGCACCCATGCCCCGCGCGAGGAAACGGGTTCAGTCGTCCAAGATTTGCGGCGACCCGGTGCTGGAACAAACGGTCTGGGGTTGGCGGTTGGAACCTACGGCCGGCTGATGGCGAGAAGCCGGACCGGGACTTTGTCCGGCGCCGCCGGTTGAAGCGCGAACGATGTCAGGATGGCCGGCAACAAGCACGTGGTGCCCTGCTGCAGAATCATCGCCGGCTGCCCGGGAGTGCGAATGCGCAGGTCGTTGGCGACCGGAAAGAGTATCAGGAAGCTGCGGGCGTCGCGTTCGATCTGGCAGGGACCGGAAACCGTCCATTCCTCGACGTGGAAATGGTGACCGTGGAGCAATTGGCGCACGGTATGTCCGCCGGGTTGGCGCACTTCCGGCTGGATGGGGGCCACGGGACTGTCGGTTTGGGCCCAATC